>CAZNTS010000190.1:0-8105 GCA_964576045.1 uncultured Nitrospiraceae bacterium
GACGAACGTGATGCTCACGTCTTTCGGTACAGCAAACCCGCATTCCGCCTCTATTGCCTTTAGGATCCCTCCAGGGACCGGACAGGTCACATGCTTTAGGTGTCTTGCTGCCGACCGGTATACAGGGTTGTCAAGTAGGCGGGCGAATACCGACATCATATCGAGGGCTGACAGCTCTTCGGCCATCTTCCTGACCATTTCGCATTCCGTTTCTATCAAAAGATGCACCTTCTTGTCTTTGCCTTTGTCAGCTGTTACCGCTACAGAGAAACCACATGCTCCCGAATGTATCGCAACCTTGGTCATCTATAAGCCTTTGCAAATCTAGTCACTCTCAGACCTCAGATATGTCAAACAGATGAGTGAACATGCCATTCACGATCCTTGTTTTTTTCCTCTCATCAGCAAGGAATAGAAGGATCTTTTTTCTTATAGTGTTCAGTTCAGGGCTTGTCCTGTCTCTTGGATGTGGAATGTCGACCTTCAGCACCTCTCCGATCTCGGCAGGACGCGAGGTGAAGCAGATGATCTCGTCCCCAAGAAATACCGCTTCCTCTACGTTATGCGTTACAAAAAGAACTGTTTTTTTGGTTTTTTTCCATATCTGGAGTAGAGCTGCCTGCATGTAATTTCTCGTCTGACAGTCCAGAGAGACAAATGGTTCATCCATAAGAAGGACCCTTGGTTCGACCACAAGCGCCATGGCCATGGCCACTTTTTGTTTCATGCCTCCTGAAATCTCCTTAGGGTAGAAGTCTCCGAAGTCCTGAAGTTCAACAAGTTCGAGCGCTGAGCGTGCCTTATCCCTCCTCTCTGGTCCCGGTACTCCAGCGACTTCAAGGCCGAACTCCACATTCTTTATCACGGTTCTCCACGGAAGAAGGGTTGGCTCTTGGAAGATATATCCGATTTCCCGCATCGGCCCGGTGATTTCCCTTTCCCCGAGAAGGATCTTTCCCCTGTCAGGCCTGTCAATGCCTGAGATCATCCGTAGAAGAGTGGTCTTACCGCACCCGCTGGGACCTATGATGCAAACGAAATTTTTCTCGAGGACTGTGAAAGAGACGTCTTGGATAATATCTATCCTTTCGCCTTCTGAAGTGCTGCTGAATGATTTATGGAGCCCGACGACTTTCAGATCCATATTCTATCTCCGTTATCTCCACCTCAGGACCTTTGCTTCAATCCTCTTGATCACCATATCCATGCTGTATCCGATTGCCCCAATCACCGCCATTCCTGCGATGATTTGGTCGGGACGCTGTATGTCCCGTGCAGTCATGATCATATACCCCAGACCGTAGCCGCTCTTTACCCCTGTAAATTCGGCTGCCACCAAGGTCATCCATCCTATACCCAAGGCTATGCGCACGCCTGTAATTATAGATGGCATTGCTCCAGGCGCGAGGACCTTTGTGAATAGCGCACCTTTCTTAGCGCCGAGGATCACGGACGACTCGATAAGTCTCTTATTGATCGACAGAACCCCTCCAATGGTATTCAGGAGGATGGGGAAAAACGCACCGAGAAAGATGATGAAGGAGGCAGACCTGTCGCCTATGCCGAACCAGAGGATTGCGATAGGAACCCATGCAAGGGGCGGAATCGGCCGTATCATCTCAACAAAGGGGGTTAGTAGATCCCTTGCTCTTGCCCAATACCCCATTACCATGCCGAGGGGCAAGGCTGTGAGCAATGCAATTGTTACCCCGATCAATACTCTTTTCAGGCTTCCGACACAATGCCCAGTGAGGGTGAATCCGGGGGGAAGGCCCTCAGTGCCGAGTTCTGCGAACCCGCGGATGATCGTCAAGGGAGAAGGCAGCCTGTTAGCAGGGATTATCCCGGAAGAGGATGCTATCTGCCAGAGGACTATAGCCCAAAGGATCAGAAGGTATCTTAAAGGCTTATATACTTTGTGCACAGTGTCTCTTTCCCCGTCCCATAGCCGCAGTGGAAAACCACTGCCTGTTACCTGACAATTTCCCTTAAGGTCTTCTGATCCAGATAATCGCGGGCGAATACGTCAACATCCACGGCCTTCACATATCCGAATTTAAGGAGGTACCTTACATACTCTTTTATATCGTCTTCTTTCGCAAAGTACTGGTATTCGATGTGCCTGATCGCCTCCCTGACCGTTGCCTCATCCATGCCGGTGTATTTCATGCCGATTCGCAGGGCCTCTTCAGGGTTCTTTTTTATATATTCGGTTGCCTTCACATGGGCCTTAAGAAACGCCCTGACAGTCTGAGGGTTTTTTTTGTAAAAGCTGTCTTCTACAGCAACCACACAACACGGATGGTCCTTCCATATCATAGGCGATGAGATGAGGATCCTCCCGATTCCCATAGTTACAGACTTTGAGGGATTGGGCTCCCATGCTATGAAGGCGTCTATCTGTTTAGTGTCCAGCGCTCCGATCATTTCAGGAGGTTTTATCACAATTATGTTCACCTTCCTGGGATCGACCCCTGCAGCCTCCAGGGCCTTCCTCAAAAGAAAATCCTGGACACTTGAGTAACCGGGGATTGCAACGGTTTTTCCTGCGAGGTCCCTGGCCCTCCTAATAGAAGAATCCTTTCTAACTACAATCGAAGAACCTTCAGCGTTGGCCAGTGCGACAGCCTTGACGCTGGCAGACTTGTTTGCCAAGCCCGTTGCGCTTGGTGCGATGCCTAGGTAACCCATGTCCAGGCTCTTTGAAGCAAAGGCTGTCATCTCCTCAGGGCCTGCGTTGAATATGCCGGCAACCTCCACATCAAGCCCCTCTTCCTTGAAAAAACCCTTATCAAGCGCAACCCATGCTGCGAGGTGATGGAGGTCGTTCCTCAGGTATCCGAGGCGGACTTTCTGGGGCGATGACGCAAAAACAAGGATACCACCGAACATGGAAGCAAGCAGGAGCGACGCAATGGTAATCCTCTTCATCTCTACCTCCTGGAAGCAGCTGCCCTTGCCCTGAGGACATGCCGACAGCTACTCTCTTGTATTTTAACACCCTAAGTTGCTATCCCTTTATCTCTACTCTGCTTCCGGATTCTTGCATTAGTTTTTTCAGGTTCGGAAACTTTTCCTTCATATGTGGAATGTGCATCGCCTGCATGAATTCCTTTTCGAATGTTGGCTCAGTCGCAATTTCCACAAATTCGACCCATCGTGCGCGCTCGTCGGCCTCGCGTCGCTTGTCTTTATTGAGGAGGGCCATCCTGGCGCCGTCTCCAGCAGCGTTTCCGACTACGATCACCTTATCGATTGGGACATCGGGGAACATGCCGAGGGCAAGAGATGACTCGCGGTCTATGTGACTGCCGAAGGCACCTGCGAGCTCGACCCTGTCGAGCTTCGTCACTCCCATCCTCTGCATCATCAATCTTGCTCCCGTATAAAGCGCTCCCTTGGCGAGCTGAAGGGCCCGAACATCGGATTGGGTCACAGTGATATCGGTATTGATAGAAGTCTCTTCGGCCCAGGCAAGGACATATTCTGGCTTCCCGTTCGCATCGAGCCTCACTCTGCTGGTATCCAAGCCAGTTACGAATTTACCGGACTTGTCAATTATTCCGGCCTTGAACATCTCGGCAATGACATCGATGATGCCTGAGCCGCATATGCCCTTTGCGTTGATTTTCCCTTCGATATGGGTGTGCCAGTCTGCCTTGCCGATCACTTTGTACTGAGGTTCCTTGGTCTCAGGATCTATCTTAACCTTCTCAATGGCGCCAGGCGCTGCCCTCATACCGAATTTTATCTGGGCGCCTTCAAAGGCAGGACCTGTTGCGCAAGATGTTGAACAGACCCTGCTCCGATTACCAAGGAGAAGTTCCCCGTTAGTTCCGACGTCAATGACGAGCACCATTTCGTCCTGGTCATACTGCTCTTGGGCTATGAGTACTCCCACATTATCGGCGCCTACAAAGCCCGCCTCGATTGGAAGGACATGGATGTATGATGCAGGGTTGATTCTCAGACCGAGGTCTCTTGCTTTGATGTTCATGGAGCGTTGCACTGCGGGAATGAACGGAGACCGTCCGATATACTCCGGATTCAGCCCCAGGAAGATGTGATGCATTGCCGTATTGAATACGATTGTTAGGTCGTCGATCGCATTTCCGGGATGGGGGCCGTCCTTTCTTATCTCGCTCACCACCCTATCGATGATTTCGTTCAGGCCAGCGATGATAGCGTCCTGCATCGTTTGAAGACCGGCTGGATTCGTCATGGCATAGGTTATCCTTGACATAACATCTTCGCCGTAAGGCACTTGTGGGTTCATCATAGACTCTGTGTTTATGACCTTGCCCGTGCTCAAATCACACAGGTAGCCAACACAGGTTGTAGTTCCGATATCCACGGCGAGTCCGTAGCAGACGTCCTCGTGACCAGGTTCCACCTTGATTATTTCTCTGGCCATCCAGACCGTGAAGGTCGCTGTCCAGTCACCTTTCCTCAGCGCATCCTGGAGACTTTTCAGGGCGAAGTAATCAAACGTCAGATCTTTGAGACCATAGTCTTCTTCGAGAGCCTTCAAGACTCGCTCATAATCTCCTGTCGTCATTTCGTGGAGTGTTGGAGGTGAAAGGGTGAGAGCGTATTTTTTCACGGCAGGGTCAAGGGCTATGGTGAGTTCCTTCGCTGCCTTCCTGACTACCTGTTTGCCGGCACGCGAACGTTCTGGGACGAAGACCTTCAGATCGCCCCGGATCTCGCTCGAACAGGCTAGACGGATGCCCGGCCCGTCCTCCAACTTTATGTGCTTCAGTTCATCCTCTGTCGGCGCCGGAGGGAAGATATGGGACATGCCGGACTCTATGTTGTCCTTCTCAAAATATCCTTCCTCGATCCTGACCTTGCATTTGCCGCAGACTTTCTTGTTTCCGCAGAGTGCTTCGAGGTCGACACCGAGGGCCTGTGCAGCCTCAAGAATGGTCTTACCCTCCTCTATATCGCCCCTCCTTCCCGCAGGCTGGAAAATCACCTTGTACTTGTTCGCCATTAATGTGTCCTCCTTGCAATGTTAATTCACTCTCAGCAGGCGCAAATCCTGTGTCATACAGAACCAGAAGGAGAAAAGCGGTAGCGAGTTTGCTGTGCACAGGCCAATCTTGTCTCTCTTCGACTGTTGGTCCGCCTAGCCTGTATCGCCCTTGCCGCGTCCGTTTCTCGAAAAGGGACAGATGGTGATGCAGAGCCCGCAGTTCGGCTTTTCCTCAAAGCGTGGCCGCACCCTTTTCAATGATCTGCACTTTTCGTAATTCACAAGCCTTTTGAGTGGTTCGCCTCTCGACCACTCGCTGCCGGAAACGGCTCTCGAAGGACAATGTTTCACGCAGAGGTCACAGTTTCCGCACAATGACTCAATTACTGGACTATCCGGCTCTAAGGGTGCATTTGTAAGCACTGTTGCCCATGATAGCTTGGACCCGTAACGCTTTGTGATAATCAAGCCGTTCTTCCCGATCCAGCCGAGCCCGGAGCAGGTTGCTGCGGTCTTATGGCTGAAAAGATGATAGAGCTTAGCGATGAGTTTATCCTTTATTCTATCGGAGTCGGGAGGTATTGACAGGCTTCTGAAGCTCCGTTCTCTCAACCATTTTTCCGTTAACCCCTGGAGTTTGAGGAGAAGGGAAATCGAGTCCCTATTCAAACCCTTGTTCACCGCAAGTGCGATTCCTCTGTTGAGATGAAGAAGATCTCGCGGAAGGGCCTCGGTTATGTCCCCCACCCCTACAAGGGTGGCTCCCTCTCCTCTGAGAGACTCCTTCAATGACACCGCATTCAGCGTTCCGGCTGCTGCCGTATTCACCATGTTGAACCGCTACTTTTTCGCAGCTTTCTCGTCCCTCAGTTTCTTCAGGAAGCTGACCATCTTTATCGCTTCTTTGAGGGCATTGCTGGCATCTTCAGCATAGCCATCGGCGCCCCATTTGTCGGCCAATTCCTTGGACGTAGGGGCTCCGCCGATCATTATCATACAGTCGGGATTCTTCGCCTTTATCTTCTCGATCACCTTCGGCATTCCTATCATGGAAGTAGTCATCATGGCTGAAAGGCAGACTAGCTCCGAATCTGTCCTCAACTGCTCCTCGACAAACTGATCCAGGGGAACGTCCCTGCCGAGATCGTATACCGTGAACCCGGCGACGTCGAACATCATCTTCACAAGGTTCTTGCCGATGTCGTGGACATCCCCTTCCACAGTCCCGATAACGACAGAGCCTCTTACTCCGAGGTCCATCTGTTTGCAGTGGGGCTTAAGGATGTCGAGCCCTGCGTAAAGGGCGTCTGCGCACATCAATATTTCGGGGACAAAGTATTCCTGGGCCTCAAAGAGTCTGCCGACCTCCTCCATCCCGGATACAAGACCGTCGAAGATCGCCTCGTTTGCGTCGATACCCTCATCGACCGCAGTCTGCGCTCCTTCCTTACAGGCGTCTTCGTCATACTGTATGACGCCGTTTTTGAGCTTCTCAAAAATCTCTTTCTTCTTAGTTTCATCTGCCATTACTTTTTACCTCCGTATTTGTTCACTTCATCGATCATAGCCTCAATGTTTTCTCTCGGGACCGTAGGCCAGATGTCGCATCCCGGCCAAACGGCGCTCACCCCGTCATCAATACACTTCCTTATTGTCTGTCTAACAAGCTCTGGGGTTCCCGCCACGAGCACATTGTAGGGGTCATAGTTCCCGAAGATCAGGGCATCATTTCCGAGCTTCTTCCTTGTCTCGGCCACATCATTCTTCTGTTCGACGCTGATCGCAGTGGGTCCTGCCTCCATCATGAATGGGGCGATGTCGTTCGTCTTCCCGCAGATGTGCAGCACCGAATATATCCTGATCTCTTTCATTATTTTCTGAAGCGGCGGAAGTATGAGGTTCTTGAAAACCCTTGGGCTCAACACATCTGAGGTTGCTCCCATCTCCCTGACTGTCAGATAATCCACTCCAGCTTTTTCGTATTCTTTCGCCACGACAATGATGGCGTCGGCCATCACGTCGAGGAGCTTTGCGACCTTGTCGGCCTTCTTGAAGGACAACTTGAGGAGATCGTTCAGTTCCATAATCTGGCCTGCTAGGGTGAAAGGTCCGAGGACATATGAACCAACGGCTACTTCGTTACCGATATCTGCCTTGAGCAGCCTGATTGCCTCTCTCAGGAGGGGAATCCTTCCTCTATCGGCAAGGTCGGCTGGTATCTTCACATCCATCTCATTTTCATCGTGGATTAGCTTTTCTTTTATCGTTGGATAGAGGATCCCTTCCGCATGTGGATAGACGTTGATGATGCATCCTAGCGCCTCTGCTTCAACGCAGAGGTCGACGGGAACAACGCCGCACTCAAAACCGAACATCCTATATGTTGACGCGGCAGTAGCTGCCATCATTTTCGCATCGAGGTGAATACCAGCAAACTTGTACCCGAGCTTGTTAATCCCTTCTTCGGTCACATTTCCCATCCCGCTGAAGCAGGGAACGCGGTCTATCCGGTCACCCTTAAAAAGTTTCAGCACTCTCTCTCTCGAATTCATGTGAGTGTGTTCTCCTTTCTACTTCTGTTATTTTCCCTTTTTTCTTGTGCCGCCCTCTTCGATCTTCGCAATGAAATCGCTGAAGTATCTTCTTATGGGCAGGTCAGGATTATCGAACAACGTTCCAGTTTCGTTGAACACAAGGGTCGAAAGCAGTATATGGGCAGTGGCTACCGCCGGGAATATCCTCGGCGCTGTCACAATGGGCCCGTAAAAATTGAAATCACTCCACATGACCGACGACATGCCCTGTGCGAGGGCGTCCATAGCCTTGAAGCCATCGAGGCCCCAGAGGCTTTTCGCATCGTTCCACATATGGGTCCCGTTGGAATAGGCTCCTCCGCAAGGAAGACCGAGTTTCTCCTTTATCAGCCTGTTTGCAGCAAGGGAGAACGAAGTGGCTGGCAAATTCATGACAGAGGTGTCCACAATGACCGTGTCGAAGCCGTCCGCTCCCTGAGCCAGAATGTTCTCCAGAGATTTGACGCGTCCGGCGGGGGACTGATCCGTGTCATCAAATGCCTGCACCACGACGTGTTTTATCCCGAGGTCCTTCAGTTTGCTCACCTGGCCCC
>CAZNTS010000191.1:0-11067 GCA_964576045.1 uncultured Nitrospiraceae bacterium
CCATAAGGGCTAATTCCTTCCTCAATGAACTGTTGGCCCCCACCCCGCCTGATACCGCTGCCGCTGTTATCCTCTCCCTTTTCATCGCCCACTCTGTCTTTCTAACAAGCACATCAATGACCGCCTGCTGAAAACTGGCACAGATGTCTTTGAGCAACTCATCGCTAATGGTGCTGAGCCCAGAGTCGGAGGAGAGTGTAGACATTTCTCCACCACGAATTTTCCTAAGGTAATTAAGCACCGAGGTCTTAAGCCCACTGAAACTGAAATCCAAATCATTCGGAAGGTATGCCCTCGGGAAATTCACTTTCTCAGGGTCTCCTTCACCCGCAAACTTGTCGATCGCAGGGCCGCCGGGATATCCAAGACCGAGCAGTTTCGACACCTTATCATATGCCTCCCCGGCTGCATCGTCCCGCGTCCTGCCAAGCTCGGTGTACCTACCGAATCCGTCCACACGATACAGGCTCGTATGCCCTCCCGATACGATGAGGGCAATAAAGGGGAACTGCGGCACGCGCTGGTACAGCTCGGACATTCCCCCACCTTCAGTCCGGTCTAGGAAACATGAAAAGATATGGCCCTCAAGGTGGTTCACTGAGACGAGTGGGATATTCCTTGCAAAACAAACGGCCTTAGCAAAAGAACACCCCACAAGGAGGGAGCCTATGAGCCCTGGCCCATGACATACTGCAATGGCTGAAAGGTCTTCCAGTCTCTTGTCAGCGTTTTTCAGAGCCTCGTCCACAACCGGCCATACCATCTCGATATGCCTGCGTGATGCAAGCTCGGGTACTATCCCACCGTACTTTCTGTGAGTTCCCTCCTGGCTCGAAACGACATTCGAAAGTATCCTTGTTCCATCCTCCACCACGGAAGCTGACGTGTCGTCGCAGGAAGTATCTATCCCGAGAATCAGCATGGACTAACGCGGCTGGTTGTGTTCGTAAATACTGACGCCCTCTGGCACTGTAAACTTGAACGCAGAGTCCTTAATCCCTGAATTCAGCACAACGTCCTTGAACGTTATTTCGATCCTGTTCGATCGCTTGTCAATTATGACCAGCGATCCTATGGGAAAATCCCCTTCGGAAGGTACAACCTCCACAGATGCCACGGAACCCATTGACCCCCTTGGCGTGAGTACAATCCTCTGTCCATGTTTCTTGGCTTCGAACTCTTTTTCAATGCTGCCAAACCCACCTATCAGGGCCAGCGGGGCTTGGCCGTAACTCTCCTTGTCGAACCTTCCTTTGAAAACCTGTTTTTCGCTCTTCTGATAAATGGTTAGCAATCCGCCGTCAACAATGACTTCCGTGTCATTGCCTTCTCCTTGATACTGCCACCTCACCTTAGAAGGCACCTTGATCATAAACGTCCCATTAAAGGTATCTGTCCTCTTCAGGTCTTTTATCGTACTCTTCTGAACGAAGCTTCCCTTTATGTCCTTTATGCCTTCGTAGGCCTTCTGGATGGTCCCGACTGAAAAGTCCGCGCAATAGACCTTGTCCCAGAGCACTGCAGAAAGCATTGACGCGAGGCAAAGGGTGAGGATAACCAGAAAAACCGTGAGCAGGGACCTAGCTATGTTCATCCCATTACCGTTACGTCCCAGACGGAAGAGGCGACCACGAAGACTTTTGTGTTATTGCTCTCGTTGTCCACCGGCACCAGGAAAAACCCCGGTCCCTTCTTTGGTTCCAGAAAAAACCCTTTCTCCCAGGGCACACCGCCTTCAAGGTATCCGGTCATACACTCGGAGTCCTTGAATTTCACAAAGACCCGCTTACCGAGAGAAACAGGTTCCCTGAAACTCTTCTTTTCCGAATAGCTTCTCTTGCCTTCAAAAGTCCTTACAAAAAAAATCGCCTTTAGTTCGTGAACCCCGATCCTTTGTGTCTCAGACAATCCATTCTCAAAGGAGACAAACTCATCAGTTGCGGAAAAATCATCGATATAGCCCCTAAGGAGCCTCCCGTCAAGGAACCTCAGTATCACTCTCTCCCTGTTCATCGGAAAGATTTTACCATACTGTGCGGAGAATTATTAACTCCCTACGCTCATCAATCAGAGGCTCATCGGGGCGCAGGCACAGGGTACGTAAGCCTGAATCTATCGCATCGGACCGCATGACAAGTCAACAGTTCTGTGATATAAGTAATTGTGAAAGGATGCTCGTGATCCTGCTGAAATTGTCAGATCACACGGGAGGTAAGATGAAGACGTTACTTTGTGTTGCTGTATCCTGGCTAGTTTTTCTTGTGATTGGTGTGTCAGGAGTCCAATCCCAGGGGATCGAAAACTACACGTTTCTCAGAGGCCCGAGCGGTGCGCAGGTCTGTCTTGGAAGATGGATACCATCCAAAGATCCAGCATTGCCGGGAATATGCGACGGACAGCTGGTGGATGTTGCCCAGTTTACCGCTATTTCCGCCAGTCTAACCGCAAGCAGGCTGGACCAGATGCTCACGGCCCTCGCCTCCATCGACCAGAAACTAGAGATCAACAACGCACAAATACGACAGCTCATTGAGACGGTCACTAATACTCAGGCATCCATTGACCAACAGACTACTCAGATAGGTGAACTCCTGCGTGAGAGGATCGCGGATATATTCCAGGCGTTGCCCGAGGAGATATTGGCCAGCGATTTGTTCAAACAGGAGATCGCGAAGCTTAGGGAGGATATCCTGAAAGAGGTCGAAAAGGTCTATTCAGCACGGCAGAAAACTTCGAAGTGATCCAGTTCCTGATTTCTTAAGTAAAGAAAGAGGGACTCTATCGCTGTGAAGAAACACGGCCCTAAGCGTTCCTCTGTTTGTGCTAGAATACAAGTGTAATGCCATCTGCTGCCATCGACGTCGGATCAAACACACTCAGACTGCTCATAGGTGATATCCGTGAAAATACTGTCTCACGCATCCACACGGACCGCGCAATCACGCGGCTTGCCCGGGGGATGATGGATTCCGGAAAGTTGAGTGAAGAAGGCATCAGGAAATCCATCCAGGTACTGAAGGCATTTGCCGATTCCATGGCCCGTCACGGAGTGAGCTGTGTGAAGGCAGTTGGGACAAGCGCCCTCAGAGAGGCAGAGAACAGCGAAGAGTTCATCGAGATGGTCTTTAGAGAAACAGGCATCAGGACCGAGGTGATCACCGGCACAAGGGAAGCAGAGCTCACGGCCAAGGGTGTCCTTATCGGCTTCAGACGTACTGATGGGGCGCTGATCATAGACATCGGCGGCGGGAGCACTGAGTGGATAATTCTGGGAGGGCAGAATACCGGGGAGTCTCCCGTCTGTGGCTCTCTATTGCTTGGAGTCGTGACTCTCCTAGAGCGGTTCATAAAGACTGATCCACCGTCTTCTGGAGAGATCTCCGCTATCATCAGAGAGATCGATTTGCGGCTCCTCCCGCTGAAACAACAAAGCGTGGGACGTGCAGTCACCGTCACCGATTTCATCGGGACTGGGGGAACCATCACAACGCTTTCTGTCATTGACCTCGGGATGAAAAATTACGACTGCCAGAAGGTCCATATGCACGCGATCTCTTTGCGAAGACTCTATCGCTTGAGGGATATGCTGCTCTCTCTCCAGCTTGAAAGGAGAAAAGATATAGACGGTCTTGGGAAGGAAAGAGCCGACTTGATTATCCCGGGCATTCTGCTTACAATTAGATTCATGGAAATTTTCGGTTTCAGCGTGGTCACGGCAAGCGATCACGGTTTGCTTGAGGGATTGCTGAAGGAGATGCATAATGAAAGTGGTTTTCGAGAGACCTGAAAGTCTGAAACCCGCACCTTTCAGATATTGCCCCGGGTGCGGCCACAGTCTGATTCACAGACTTCTTGCAGAGAGCGTCGATGCCCTCGGCATAAGGGAAAAGACCATCGGCATTGCACCAGTTGGATGCGCCGTGTTTGCCTATGATTATTTCAATTTCGATATGCTCGAGGTAGCGCACGGAAGGCCTCCGGCTGCGGCCACCGCGATGAAGAAGGTCCTCCCTGACAGGATAATCTTCGCATACCAGGGCGACGGAGACCTTGCTGCCATAGGGACTGCCGAAGTAGTCCATGCAGCTGCGAGAGGGGAGAACATCACTATTCTTTTTGTGAACAATGCAACTTACGGGATGACCGGGGGCCAGATGGCTCCAACAACGCTCCTCGGACAGAAGACGTCCACAACGCCAAAGGGGAGGGATGCTATTGCAGCGGGATATCCACTGAAGGTATCCGAGATGCTCGCTACTATCGAAGGCGTGTCTCTCATCGCCCGGACGTCTGTCGATACCCCCAGAAACCTCCTTGCGACAAGGACCTTCATCGAGAAGGCCCTCAGATACCAGATGGAGAACAGGGGATTCAGTCTCATAGAGATACTCTCGCCCTGTCCCACAGACTGGGGAATGTCCCCTGAGGATTCGTTGAAGTGGATACAGTCGGACATGATGCCCATTTACAGGCTCGGCGTGCTCAAGGATAAATTCGCGGGGGCGGTTTGACGGATACCAGAATTCTCGTTGCCGGGTCCGGGGGCCAAGGCGTTCTCCTCCTCGGGAGGTTAATCGCTTACTGTGGGATGCTGGAGGGGAAAGAAGTCACCTGTTTCCCTTCTTACGGCGCTGAGGTACGCGGCGGAACAGCCAACTCCACAGTGATCTTATCCGACGAGATGATAGGTTCCCCTATTGCCAGCAACCCTGACATCCTTATCGCCATGGATGAGGCATCTTTAAGAAAATTCCAGCCCAGGATACGGCCACAAGGCTTGCTGATCTACGATTCTTCCCTCATCGGATCACCGGAGATACGGTCGGACATCACAGCTCTGGACGTCCCTGCCAGCATTATCGCGGGCTCAGAAAACGGGAAGGGCTCTGTAGGCAAGAGCTTGTCCCTTACGGAGACTCAGGTGAGATCCGCAAACATGGTCATGCTGGGAGCTCTGGTAGGGCGTACGGGTATCCTTAAGGCTGAAAATGCCATGATTGCTCTCGAAAGACTGACCTCGGCAAGGCGAAGGAGAACCCTGGACGAAAACAAAGAAGCTATCAGGAGAGGCATAGAGTACATTGCGCATAAGAAACGCAACAATCTGTGACATAAAGGCTATTCACAGGCTTGTCAACGAGTTCGCAAAGAGAGGCGAGATGATTCCCAGATCCCTCAACGATCTCTATGAGAACATAAGAGATATCTTCGTTTGTGAAGTCAATGGCGAGATCAAGGGCGCCTGCTCACTTCACGTTCTGTGGGAGGATCTTGCCGAAATAAGGTCTCTTTCCGTGAAATCAGACTCTCAGGGTGCCGGTATAGGCAGGCGGTTGGTGAACACATGCATCAGGGAAGCCAAAAAACTCGGTATCGGGAAGGTCTTTGCTCTTACCTATCATGCCGACTTTTTCAGGAAGATGGGCTTTTCCGAAATCGACAAGACAGAGCTTCCCCAGAAGATATGGGGAGAATGCCTGAGGTGTCCGAAATTCCCGGAGTGTGATGAGACAGCCGTTATCCTAAGGCTTGGCCACGTCAAGTGATGAACGCTGGGGCACCCTCTCTCACTTCTCCTCTTGGGTGCACAGGCATGTTCCAAGGAACGCGTACTTCTAATTTAAGATCATCCGTCTGACACCGGCACAATGACTCGGGGATTATTGTGTCCCGATTCGTTTTATAGCCATTGCCCCAAGTCGTGCAATAGTTTTTAGGACAACTCTTCTCTCGGTCGTCATCACTTCTTCGCTCCCCCTGAAATCGAACCCCACAACTCCTACGATCTCTTCCCCTGACATCATCGGCAGAAAAAACGCTCTGGCCTGAGGCAAGGTAGTAGTACCGCGACCAGCCGACAGTTTGTTGAGGAAG
This sequence comes from uncultured Nitrospiraceae bacterium, assembly GCA_964576045.1. Classification (GTDB taxonomy): domain Bacteria; phylum Nitrospirota; class Thermodesulfovibrionia; order Thermodesulfovibrionales; family UBA9159; genus CAZNTS01. The sequence goes on from CAZNTS010000191.1 coordinate 5,875, forward strand.
ACCCAGGAAGCCACTCCCAAAACCTTGGGGCTCACTTCAAAATCGGTCGTTTTTGCCTTCACCATCAGTTTGTCGTCTTCTTGCAGAAAGACAGCCATATCGCAGGGGAATATCTGCTGAGTGTGTTGTACCATCAAGGCAAGCACCTGCTCAATATTACGGACGGTTACGAGATCCCTGCTCAGTCCGTAGAGACCGATGTTCTTAACTTCGCTCTGTTTGAGCATCTCGACCTTGCTGCGCAATTTGGACGCAAGGTTGCTTATCACCACCACCACAATCATATATACGATGAAGGAAACGAAATACTGTATATCGGCTACGGCAAGAGTAAAGTGGGGCGAGACAAACAGGTAGTCAAAGATCAATATACTTGTGACAGCGGCTAAAATGGAGGGTCCCGTTCCCAAGTAAAGGGCTGTCAACGTCACCGGCAGCAGGAGCAGGAAAAGCAGGTTGATCTCGTTCAGGCTGTTACGCAAAAGGAAAGCTATTAGCGACATCGCCCCGACAGAAAAGATACCGAGTAAATAGTTCAGCGGTCTCCCAAAAGTCACGCGCTTTTTCGGCATAAACTTGGGATCCACCCGGGCGTCCATTAGATAGATATCGATGTTCTGTGTCCTCGTGAGAAGTTTCTTCGGAATAGACTGGAAAAGGCCGAAACCACGGGGTTTCCCTATGACAATCTTGGTCACATTGTTGTTCAGTGCATAGTCCGCCATCTCGTCCGTCACATCGCTTCCCTTCATCCAGACAAGGCGCGCTCCCAATTGTTTTGCAAGGTCCAGCGCCTTATTCAGCCACTCTTTTTCCTTTTCGGAAAGTGCCTTGTGCCTGTCCGTTTCCACATAAAAGGCAACGAGTTCTGCGTCAATATCATTTGCAAGCCTGAAAGCTGTGCGGACCAGTTTTTCTGCATAAGGGCTGGCAAATACCCCTGCCAGCACTCTCTCCTTGGCCGGCCACGGGCCCGCAATGGCATGGGCCTTCATATAACTGCGCATCTTCTCGTCTACACTACCGGCCACCATACGAAGTGCCAGCTGCCGCAACGCGAGAAGGTTGCCCGGACGGAAAAACTTCTGCACAGCACTGTTCGCCATGTCTTTCACATAGACTTTCCCCTCGTTGAGTCTCTTGAGCAGTTCTTCAGGAGGCAGGTCTACCAGCCTGATTTCATCCGCCCCATCGATAACAGTGTCAGGCACCGTCTCACGAACCCGGATGTCGGTAATCTGATGGACGATATCGTTAAGACTCTCGACGTGCTGCACGTTCATTGTGGAATAGACATCGATGCCGGCGTTCAGTATTTCTTCTATATCCTGGTACCTTTTTGCATTGCGCAATCCAGGGGCATCGGTATGGGCCAGCTCATCTACAAGTACAAGCTTAGGCTTGCGCCCCAGGACCTGCCCAAGATCCACCTCCTTAAGCGGCATTCCCATGTATTTGACAACAAGAGGAGGCAGGATTTCGAGGCCTGCCAGCAAAGCATCCGTCTCTGGCCTTCCGTGGGTTTCGACGTAGCCGACAACAACGTCTAACCCTTCCTGCTTGCGCAGCCTTGCATCCGTGAGCATCGCATACGTTTTACCAACACCGGGAGCTGAACCGAAATAAATGGTCAGCTTGCCGCGCTTCGCCTTTATCTCTTCCTTTTGTGCAAGGTCAAGCAACGCCTCCGGTGATGGTCTTTTGTATTCTGCGTCTTCAGCCATGTAAGTATTAACTTACTGTCATTCCGGGCTATACCCAAAATCCAGTTCTTTTCCTCTTTGTCCTGGAGCCGCGCCTTTGCGGCAATAATTTAAAACTTTCGCTTTTCTCATAATCTATCAAGTGCCCGATTCAGTTTAAGCACATTAACCCTCGGTGCTCCAAGGAAACCAAACTGGCGGCCCTCCAAGTTAGCCTCCACCAATGCCAGCACCCTTTTTTCATCAACGCCCCGTTCCTTCGCAACACGCGAAACCTGTATAAGCGCAGCCTCAGGACTTATATGAGGGTCGAGCCCGCTCCCAGACGCCAGCACTAGGTCTGCGGGGACAGGCCCTTGGATGTTAAATCCACGAAGAGATTTTACCCGATCCGCAACCTGGTTAATAAAATCTTTGTTAGTGGGACCCAAATTGGAACCTCCAGATGCCATGGCATTGTAAGGAAAATCAGTCGTTGCCGACGGCCTTGGCCAGAAGTATTTAGGGTCAGAGAAAGGCTGCCCAATCAAGGCCGACGCTACTGCAGAGCCCTCAGCATTATAGATGAAACTTCCGCCTGCCTGTGCGGGAAATATGAACTGGGCAGTGACTGTAACTGCCGCCGGGTAGACAACTCCTGTCAACACTGACAGGGCTAATAGAAACAAGACTGAATTCTTTATCTCTTTCATGGTCATCTCCTGATCAAATCACAACATTTATTAATACGTCTATCAATTTGATGCCCGCAAATGGGGCCAGAAGCCCTCCGAGCCCGTAAATGAGCAGGTTGTAGATAAGTAACCTTTCCGCAGGCATCGGCCGGTAACGGGTCCCTTTCAGAGCGAGGGGGATCAGCAGCGGGATAATGATCGCATTAAAAATTACGGCGGAGAGGATTGCACTGAAAGGATTAGCAAGACGCATCACGTTGAGAATTCCCAGCTGCGGATAAATCGCGGCAAAAGCAGCGGGTATGATAGCAAAATATTTTGCCACATCGTTCGCAATGCTGAATGTGGTGAGCGTACCGCGCGTCATAAGTATCTGCTTGCCGATCTCGACAATATCCAGCAGCTTTGTAGGATTACTATCCAAGTCTATAATGTTGGCGGCTTCCCGCGCAGGCTGTGTTCCAGTATTCATCGCTACAGCTACATCTGCTTGGGCAAGGGCAGGAGCATCGTTGGTGCCGTCACCGGTCATGGCCACCATATACCCCTGTTGCTGATTCTCGCGGATAAGCCTAAGCTTGTCTTCAGGCTTTGCCTGGGCAAGAAAGTCATCCACCTGTGCCTCCGTTGCGATGGCAGCTGCGGTGAGAGGGTTGTCACCAGTGATCATGACCGTCTTGATTCCCATGCTCCGCAACTGAAGAAAGCGCTCCTGAATGCCTCCCTTTAGAATATCCTTTAGGTTGATGACCCCTAGTACATCAGCATCGCGGCTTACGACAAGCGGAGTGCCTCCCGACTTGGCGATGTCGGTCACGTGAGTGTCCAGTTCACGCGGAACAGTTCCTCCCATATTCTCGACAGCACGTGAGATAGAGTCTCCAGCCCCTTTTCGATATGCATGCTCATCGATGTTCACTCCACTTATCCTTGTTTCGGCACTGAAGGGGATTGATTCGGCATTTTGAGGAAGTTCCCGCATCCGAAGGTCGTATTTCTGCTTCGCAAGTACCACTATACTGCGTCCTTCGGGCGTCTCATCGGTAAGAGAAGCCATCAATGCCGCCTCAGCCACTTCCTTCTCAGAATGACCAGCAACGGGAATGAAAGCAACAGCTTGACGGTTGCCCAGCGTTATGGTCCCGGTCTTGTCAAGGAGGAGCACATTGACATCGCCAGCGGCCTCAATGGCCCTTCCAGACAGGGCAATGACGTTCTTTTGGAACAGGCGGTCCATCCCCGCAATGCCGATGGCGGGCAGGAGGGCCGCAATTGTTGTCGGTATAAGGCAAACGAACAATGCGACCATTACCACAAGCGTTACCGGCTGCCCCTGCCCCATCGCCTTAACGCTGTAAATTGAAAGAGGGCTCAAGTTAAGCACCACGAGCAAAAAGACGACGGTCAGTGCGACCAAGAGGACCTCAAGTGCTATCTCGTTGGGAGTCTTTCTGCGTTTTGCCCCTTCTACCAGTGAGATCATCCTGTCCAGAAATGTCTCGCCGGGGTTCGCAGTGATACGCACTACGATATTATTCGCAATCACCTGGGTCCCGCCGGTCACTGCACTGCGGTCCCCTCCCGACTCCCTGACTACCGGAGCAGATTCACCAGTTACCGCCGCTTCGTTCACAAGCGCTGCACCCGCAATTACTTCACCATCGCCAGCGATGAGATCATTCGCTTCCACAAGTATAATGTCTCCCTTTCTGAGCTGGGTGGATGGGACGAGATCGTACGAGCTCCCAGGATCGGGCTTCTTCAGCCTCTTCGCCATGATCTCCTTGCGGGTCTTCCTCATCGACTCGGCCCGTGCCTTTCCCCTGCCCTCCGCTAGCGATTCAGCGAACGTCGCAAAGAGGACGGTCAACCAGAGCCAGGCAGAGACAGTTCCAGTGAACCAGGCAGGCTCACCTTTTCCAGTGGCAAGGTTAACGAAAAAATTGACCGTCGTAATCACACTGCCGATTTCAACTGCCAGCATGACCGGGTTCTTCCAGAGGGCCCGCGGGTCCAGCTTTTTGAGCGAATCTGTCAGAGCTGCTTTCAGCAGCCTCGGATCAAAGATGCCTTTGCTTTGAATACGTGTTGCCATGACTAAACGCCTCCCAGCATGATCATATGTTCAACAATCGGTCCAAGGGCGAGAGCCGGGAAAAAGGTCAGTGCCCCTACGATCAGCACAACCGCAACGAGCCAGAATATAAAAGGAAGCTGGTCTGTAGGAAGTGTGCCTACACTGGGAGGGACATACTTCTTCCTGACTAGAGAACCCGCCATGGCAAGAACCGCAAAGGCAGGAGCGAATCTCCCAACGAACATGGCAAGAGACCCTGTCACGTTGTAGAACACGGTATTGCCATTCAGACCCGCAAAGGCGCTGCCGTTGTTGTTGGCCATTGAAGCAAAAGCGTAAAATACTTCACTCAGGCCGTGAGGACCTGGGTTTGCAATCGAACTTACCCCCGAAGGGGTGATCAGTGCTATGGCGACCATCACGAGGATCACTATGCCTGCGGTAAGGACAGTAATAACGGACATCCACATCTCTGTGACCTCTATTTTCTTCCCTAGATATTCTGGCGTTCGGCCTATCATCAGACCAGCGGCAAACACGGCAATCACAACAAAGGCGATCATAGTGTATAGGCCTGATCCCACTCCCCCGAAAACCACTTCGCTCAAGAGTATGAGCACCATAGGTACCATGCCGCCCAAAGGAGTCATTGAATCATGCATAGCATTAACTGCCCCGCAAGATGTTCCTGTAGTGACAGCGCTGAAGAGGGCCGATCCACCCAGCCCGAAACGAACCT
>CAZNTS010000192.1:0-4800 GCA_964576045.1 uncultured Nitrospiraceae bacterium
GCCGACCCCTCCTACTTCGGCGTCTTTATTGAATACGATCTGTGCAAGATCGAGTGTAAAGCTATTCGCCTTGTGATCGAATATCCTCAGTTCGTTTTCCCCGGAAGAGGGGTCCTTGAAATTATAGGTATATCCGCCCTGCAGATAGATGCTCAAGCCAAGCGCATTTTTAATATCATCCGCGTTTATGGCAGGTTTCTTCTCAGCCGCAGCATCCGGCTTCGCCTCATCCGCCCAAACTGTACCTCCCGCCATAATCCCCAGTAAAAACACTACAATCAATACCAACGAATTCCTTCTCATCCCTTCCTCCCTTTTAAAAAATATTTTTAGCGAGATCCGCAGCCAGCCTTACTGCCTTCCAATATCAATGCCGAGATATGTCACCTCCCTTTTCATGATTCCGTATTTCTTGATCTTGTAGCCGATCATCCGCTCGGTGATTCCGAGTTTCCTGGCCGCCCTTGCCATTACCCAGCCGCACTCCCTGAGGGCGTTGATTATTTCTTCTTTCTCGATGTCCTGAAGCTTATTTTTCAGAGAACCCATTTTCATCACCTCAACTGAATAAGAGCCAAAAGCATGCCAGCCTCTAAGGCGCTGTTTTGTAAAAACAGCTACAAAAGCGTAGTGCTACAAGTTTGTAGATATGCTACAATCCTGTAGGATCATTGAGATCCGGGAGTGTATCGTAGTCAGATTTGAGCGGGAAGGAACAGCGTCCTATTTTTTTATGAATATCATTGGGGCGAATAGCATGCATGAGAGAAGCGACATGGCGGCACCGTAGAAGAAAAGCGCCTGCGGGCCTATATTCTGCCATAACGCCCCGCCGATAATACTTGATGGAAGCGTTGCAAGTCCAATGACCGTGTGATAAATGCCGTATCCGGTCGCCTTGACCTCTGGCTTTATGAGTGTTGCCACATAGGCCCTCTGCACGCCTTCATTAACAGCCACGAAAAGGCCGTAGACGCTGAAGAAAAGCCACGCATGGAGTGCGCTTGTGGCACAGGCAAAACCGATAAATATGAGCGTAAAGAGTAAATAGCTTCCCAGTATGACACGGCGCTTCCCAACCTTGTCTGCCAGTATGCCAGCGTGGGTCGCTAAGGAAGCAGAGACGACATTAAATACGAGATAAAGCACCGGGATAAGACCTGTTCTCACACCCAGGTCTTGGGCCCTAAGAACTAGGAAGGCATCAGAGGTCTTTCCGAGGGTGAATATGGCTACAACCACGAGAAACGCCTTGAATTTCGTGTCAAATCCCCTCAAGCTGATCCTCGGTTTTTTAGCCTCCCTGTCGCCTTTGACGTCTTTTACGAAAATAGCGATTGTAAGTATCGCGAGGAGACCGGGAACCATCGAGATCCAGAAGACGGTCTTGAGTCTATCGTGCAAGAAGCCCAGGAGAAGGAATGCTATGCCAGGGCCGATTATTGCACCGACCGTGTCCATGGCACGGTGAAACCCGAATGCCTTCCCCAGGATCTCCTTTCTCGTCGAATCGGCAATGATGGCGTCACGGGGCGCAGTCCGTATGCCTTTGCCAGTGCGGTCGGTAAACCTGTATACAAGGACGTGCATCCACTTTGTGGCAGTCGCCAGAATGGGTCTGCTGAATACCGAAATGCCGTATCCCCAGAAGATGAGGGCCTTGCGCTTTCTCAGCTTGTCTGACAGCCATCCGGAAAACACTTTGAGGATACTTGCGGTGCTCTCCGCGATCCCCTCTATCAGCCCTATCGAAGTTTTCGAGGTGTGGAGGACGTTGTTAAGGTAGATGGGGATGAGTGGATAGATCATCTCCGAACTGACATCCATGAAGAGGCTCACCAGGCCGAGGACAAAGACGTTGCTCGGGAGCCCAAGTATGTCTTTTCGCTTTTTCATGGTTCGATATTATAAATTAAGGTAGGCAAAAAGCCCTGTGAAGATACGCGCAGGGCCTGCCGAATGATTACCTCTTCTGGGACTGTGATCATGATAGATCACTCCGGGAAGTTATGGAAAGGGAATGGGGGCTCAGCACCGCGCTAGGCCACTCGTGCATGCTGTGTAGTCCCTTCAGGAAATTCAATATTGCGAAAGGCAGCAAAAAACCGGGAGTTATGCCCCACAGCACATTTGACTACACTCCGGGTCATTTCCCTTTACCACGAATTCAGATATTCGGGAGAAGGCGAAAATAGGGAAACCGTGAGGTGAAGATCACTTCTCGATGATTCTGACCTTCATCTCAATCCTCTCTTCAGGATTGTCCTTTCTGTCCCGCGGCTGGCTCACAATCTTGTCTACCACTTCTATCCCTGAAACTACTTCTCCGAACACGGTGTATTGGTTGTCGAGAAAAGGGGTATCAGCAACACAGATGAAAAACTGAGAGCCTGCGCTGTCGGGATTTGCGGCCCTTGCCATTGACAAGGTCCCTCTCTTATGGGGTTTGTTACTAAACTCGGCCTTTACTGTGTACCCGGGCCCGCCCATGCCGTGCGTAGACTTGTTAGGGTTCTTTGAGTTGGGGTCCCCTCCTTGGATCATGAAGCCTGGGATTACGCGGTGGAAGGTTGTCCCGTCATAGAACCCCTTCTTTGCGAGCTCTATGAAATTGTTCACGTGGTTTGGCGCAACATCAGGGAAAAACCTGAGCTCGATATTCCCGAACTTTGTCTCTATCACAGCTTTTGTATCCGCCATTTTCTTTATCTCCTCTCCGGTGAATTTCCGGTCCTTCATCTCTGCGAAAGCCGAGACAGTTAATGTGATGCAGATGATCAATAGTGAAGTGAGAAATCTCATTTAAACCCCCGCATTATCCTGTTTGTTTTTGTTATGGAAGAAATTGTTTAATTATAACATTTCATTCTCGTTTTTAGTTTTTAGAGCTGTTTGTTCAAAAATGCCCGACGCCGCATTATAATATTACTTGTCAGAGTGACGATGAGAACGGGAAAGAATTATTTTCAAAAAGTCTTCCTCAGCGTTGTTATGTCCATGACCCTGTTTGCTTCTCTGGCGGATGTGTGTGTATCAGGAGACGCGCCGGACAGGAACAGGGGGGTTGTCGCTGTTCATGTACGCGACAGAAGTGGCAATAGTGTCGTCTCGGCGACTGGAATTGTTGTCGACGGCAGTGGGATAATTGCAACAAGCTGCTATGTGATCCCGAAGTGGCTTTCGAAGGTCGAGAATACGCTCATGGTCGAAATGGATGATGGCGCATCTTTTTCTATCGAGCATCTGCTTTCCGGCAACTGCAACAACAACATCGCCCTGATCCAGATTAGGGGGAACGGCCTGCCCCAGATGGAGCTTGCTCCTGACTATAAGCCAGAGCAGGGAGAATCTGTTTCTGTCATAGCGATGAGCCCGAGATATACAGTAACAGGGGGACGGGTAAGGTCCGTCACCCGAAATAGCAGGCTTTTCCAGACGACGGTCCTGATCACTACTGAGCGCGACGGCAGTGCCGTGCTTAACAGAAGAGGCCAAGTCATCGGAATTGCGACCTTTCTTCCGGCAAGAAAACAAAATCAGCCCACGGTTGTTTCTGCATGGAACATTGTGAAGGAGTTCGGAAAGTACAGCAAGAGGATACACGAACTTTCTTCCGCAGTCTCCGCTTTCCGTCCTGCGCCCGGCTCAAAAAAAGATGAAGGGGAAGAAGACCGTGCTCCGCTACCAGAACGGAACGGGAAATACACTGCAGCGGAAAGCGCCTTTCTTTCGGGGCGTTCCTTAGAGGGGTCCCGCAGATACAGAGAGGCTATAGAGGCATATACAAATGCCATCCATTTGAAGCGTGACTACGTTGAGGCATATGTCAGTCTCGGTATCTCGTATTACAAAATCGAGAAGTACGCCGAGGCGGTTGAAGCCTACAAGAAGGCGATAGAGATAAACCCAGGTATCGAGTCCGTATACAACAAGCTCGGTGCTGCCTATATCATACTCGGTGAATACTCAAAGGCACTGGAAGCCTACAAAAAGGCTATTGCGCTTGATCCGGAAAAGTCGGAGACACACTTCAACCTGGGCATAGCGTACGTTCTAATCGGGGACAGGGATGGGGCTGTGAACGAGTATATTATCCTTAAGGAGCTTGACAGAAAGAGGGCCGAAAAACTGCTTGACCTGATGTATTGATAAGAAGATTGTCAGGGGCTAGCCAGCGGTCCTTCCGGGCGGCATGTCAAGGCTTGATTTCTATCGGAGTTCCGTCAGCTACCAACTGCCAGATTTCTTCCATCTCGGAGTTAGTAACCGCGATGCACCCGTCTGTCCAGTCAAGGAAGCTGTATGCCTCTTCTGATTTGCCAACACCGGGAGGTAACCCATGGATCATGATATCTCCGCCGGGGGATACCCCGCGATTGCGGGCGTTCAGAATATCCGATTCATTGGGATAAGAGATGTGTATTGCGAGATGGTACTTGCTTTTGGGGTTCCTCGAGTCCAGGACATATTTTCCTTCCGGGGTCCGCCGGTCGCCCTGCCTGGTCTTGTGCCCTGTCGGCTGTTTTCCAAGAGCGACTTTATAGGTCCTGAAGATCTCGCCGTCCCGCAAAAGCATCAACACTCGCTTGTTTTTGATTACCAACACCTTGTCCGCCTTGGTCACCACCGGAAACACGACTCCAGGAACTAAGAAGAAAAAGACGGCTAACGCGCAGATGCGGATATCGGGAATGAATACAAGTTTCTTCAGCATTACTGTTTAAAATGATAATGCCAAATAGGGTTGCGTTGTCAAGAAAAAAATTATTTAGGCGTGGTTCATTGACATTTATGGAAGGG
>CAZNTS010000193.1:0-6870 GCA_964576045.1 uncultured Nitrospiraceae bacterium
ATTCTGAGTAATCATAGGAAAGCCATGCTATGAAGAGCACCCATCCCCACAGTGTCACAGCTATGGCTAATCTCGATTTCGGAAATCTCATCCAGTCTCCAATCACCTCTTGATCTCTACCCGGTGGAATGCCTCGGCGAGTTCGCAGTCAGCACCCCGGGCCATGGAGCAGGACCACTCCCGCAGCCATGCTGCCAGGTCCGGCACGTTTAGCTCTTTCATCTGGCTTTCATGGCAGCGGAGGGCCGCAAGTTTCACGTCAAAGTATGTTGTAATATCGGAACGGTAATTTACGTCCTCGGAACCGAAAAAAAGTATCTCCTTTACCTTGTGGGGTTCGAGTCCTTCTTCCAGGAGATCAGGGTACGCAAGGTGGTCCCGTGCGAAGGGGAAGACGGCATCCAGGGTCACCTGCCCGACGATTCTGTGGTCACGATGCCAGATATAACGGCGGTAAGGATCTGACGTGACAACGGTCTCAGGACGATACGTACGAATGGCCCTGACGACCTTCTTCCTGAAGTCCGGAGTGTCTTCCAGTCCCTGATCGGGGAGCCCCAGGAAAACCACTTCACGCACGCCGAGTACTTGTGCAGCCGCTCTTTGCTCTCTCTCTCTTATACCCGCCAGACTGCCGGGTTCGATCATCCTGTCAGAAGTTCCCTTTTCCCCCCTTGTGCAGACAACGTATACAACTTCTTTGCCTTCACGGACCCAGCGTGCTACCGTTCCTGCAACACCGAATTCGGCATCGTCCGGATGAGCTGCAACGACGAGGACATTGGCAGGCTCTACCATATGCAAACCTTCCTGACGCCGGTCAGGTCGTTTCCCCCAATGCTGGTCCCGATGGCATCCCTGTACTCACGGACTATTGCGGATGCAATGTGGGACCAGTCGTAACTCAGGACTGAAGAGCGTATCCCCTCATGCGGTATAGAGACACTGGACGGATCTTCAATGAACCTTTCTATCGCTGCCGCGAGAGAAAGGGGAGCCGGATTATCGATGAGAAGTCCAGTCTTGCCGTCTCTGATCAGGGTGTCCATAGCGCCGACGCGTGTGGCGATGACGGGGGTGCCGCATGAAAGAGACTCCAGAGCCACGAGGCCAAAACTTTCGTAATAGGACGGCACGACGAGGACGTCCGCTGCGTTATAGTACAAGGGAAGAAGCTCATGCTCGACCCTCCCCTGAAACCTTACAGTGTCCGCCACGGAGGCTTTTCTGGCAAGCCGTCTCAATTCGGCCGACGCAGGCGAACGCAAACCGTCACCACCTATGACCACGAAAGTAAGCCCCCGGCGGGAGCGAAGATGTGCAGCCGCACCGATGAGCCTGTCGAGTCCCTTAACGGGCGCAAACCTGCCAACGTAAAGCACTACGAACCCTGCATCCTGAAGCCCTAATTCTTTTCGGGCCTGATCCCGTGCCACTGGCCGGAACCGGTCGGTGTTTACCCCGCATGGAACCGTACCGATCTTTTCCCGCGGCACGCCGTAGCATCTCATGAGCAGGTCTTTTTCTCTTTCTGTTGCAGTGAGGATCCGGTCGCTTGAGTGCGCAAGTCTCCTTTCGGAAATCAGGCGATGGTTTGGTTCTTTTTCTCCGCTGCAGGCGAGCCGCTTTGCGATGCCGGTAGTGTGGAACATGATGATGTGTGGCGTAAACCATTTATCGCGGGCAAGACTTGCCGCCATTCCGGACAGCCAGTAGTGGCTGTGCACAAGGTCGTAGCAAGTCCGGCTATTGGTGATGTGCTCTTCCAGGGTTCTGGACACTTCCGGGAGAAGCCCGGGCAGCGAGTTTTTGGTGACATCTCCTGCCCGTCCGATACGCAAATGCGTAAGCCGTACATTCTCTGAGAGAAACAGCTCGTTTGCCTGCTGTCCGTCGTCTGCACAGGTATAAATGTCAATGCTGTGCCCGGCCTTTCCTAGTTCGCGAGAAAGTTCACGTATATAAACGCTCATCCCGCCCGTCTCTCCGGTACCGAGTTCACCGAGGGGGCTGGAATGAATGCTGAGCATCGCGATCCGCAGCGGCCTGGCGCGGAAGAACACGGGGCTTCCCTTCCGGCATGGCTCTGAAAGCATGGTGGAAACCGGGGTCATCTCAAATTAACCTCACAGTGCAGCAGTCTGACAGGGCGGCCGCCAAGGCGGCCTTTGTACTCCTCGCTGCCGCGAAGAAAATTGTATTTTTTCCTTCCGCGCTTTATGCCTTCCTGCACGCTGAACACCTTACTGAGGAGCCCTACGCTTAAATGGGTAAATTGCCGGTCGTATCCGTTGTTGTATAGATAAAACGTCGAGTCATAGTCGAAACACATCACTGCGGCGACCGGCATGCCGTTAAGGTCCAGAAGAAAAAGCTTGAGGAGCCCCGCCTCCGCCATCTCACGAGCAAGAGTCCTGAAAAAGGACTCTACAGTACTAGACATAAACTCTGCCTTTTCCGGGCGATTGGATCGGAAGAGCTCGATGAAGGTATCCATTTCATGCGAAACGTCTTTCAAGTTCTCGATGACGCGCAGGCCGACATTGCCCGCACCTTCCAGACGCCTGATCTTACGGCGTATTTCGTGACGCTCTGTGCCGGTAAGGAGGCCAAGGTACGCTTCCCAAGTATCAGACAGGGCCATTTCGTAAAGCATATCTACCGGACTGCATGAGACATGGCAGGCGAGGGCTGAGGAGTATGTGTTAAGGCAGGAGACGGCTGAGGAATCGGACCGGACACGGGGTATGTCAACGCGGGTGATGCCCTCCTGTCTGAGATGGGAGAAAAGTATCTCGAAGAAGGCCTTATTCTTTGAAGGTGCGGTTATAAAGTCACTGTAATCGATAAGGTCGCTGTCACTGACAAGTCGCGCGGTCTCTCCATTGAGCACAAGGGGTGCGATGCCGTAAATCTCTTCGCCGTGCTTAACCACAAACAAGCTGGTCTCTGTCTGCCGTCCGAAATGTGTCCACCATACGCTCAGCCAGGCCGGAAGCATGAAAACGCACTCCCACTTCAGCGTACTCTCGGAACCATGCCTGTAACGCTCCAAATTAGGAAGGGGCTCGACCATTACCATGCCCCGGGAGTTAACCGTCCTCATTCTGTTCCTCTTTATCTCCGTATTTCTCATCAATATATCAGTTCCTTGAGGCATAACTCTACTTATACTATGTTTTCCGCAACCCGGCATCCAGACGCCAGCGGCATCCTTCAGGTGTGTCATCGACTTCTATATCAACCCGCTTAAGGCAGTCGCGAACTGCGTCAGCTTCTCTCCACTGGTTATTTTCCCTGAACAGGGCTCTTAAAGCAAGCAGTTCTTCCACGAGTGGCGCAAGGCACTCTAAACGGCTTTGTGGTGAAGAGGCGAGACGCATTCCGAGAAGTACGGCACATTCCCGGAAGACTTCTCTGGCCTGTGAGACGGCCTCGGCGTTCTCCTGTTTGGCTTTCCAGATGAGTCCTTCGAGTGCGAGAAGGGCGTTTATTGCATCGCGTGCATCGTCGGCAAGACCTTTGTGGAATGCCGCTTCCAGTGAGTGTACAGCATTCCAAAAGTGTGCCTCCCATGCATTTTCTGCCCTTTCCGGAGATGGCTTCCCGGCTGCGCTCTCCGTCGGGACGACTTTGGCCGGTCTTTCAGCGATATCTCGGAACGGAATCCGTTCGCCCCTCGAAAATACCTTCTCATATCCCTGCTGTCGGAGTGTGACAGTGCCGATACCTTTTATCGATATCTCTTCCCTGTCGATATCGACGATGCAGGCGGTGTGCTCGTCGAGGCCGAGGACGCCCACATCCGGTGGCAGCATCGTTTCAAGGGCCTTGAAGCGCTCCTCTCCCATAAAACAAAAACGTGTGTCGTGAGTCCCTCCCTCAGCATTGTTCCAGTGAGGAACCACAACCAAATTCAGCCCGAAATGACCGAGCAAGTCGAGGCCTTCCACCCAGTGCAGACTCTGGCCGACCTTGTATATCTCGTATACTGGAAGTGTGAAACGTCCGACTGTGAGGGCCGCAGCGCTTGCAGCGGCAAAACAGGCGCCCCTCTCGATCCTCTGCAAGAGTATCCCTGGTAAAGGTGTACCCTGCAGCTGCCGGACTGCATACGTGGGACTCCCGGGACCGGCAAGGACATAGTCGGCCTCTTTCATTTCGCGGAATGCCTGCTCAGCCTCCAGAGCTGGGATATCTTTTGACTTGAAAGATATTACCCTCATCGGATGGCCGGCACGCATGCGGAAATACTCTGTTGCCCTTTGGGACAACTGGTCCGCGTTCAGCTGGAACCCCGCAGGCGTGTCGAGAAAGAACGCTCTTGCAGAGCTGCCGAGACGCTCAAGGGCCTCTTTGTGGACTTCAATCATCGTGGCGGTGAGTTCTCCGGAGCCTATAAGAACGATCATACCTTTTCTTTGAGGCATGAAAGGCTCTCCTCTCTCATATGCTGCGATCTATGGAGTCGCGGCGGCCTGCAGATTGCTGTGAGAAGGCCGGAAATAAAGTGTTTTAAGCATATTCTAATTTGAGCGTGTTTCACCATGATTGTCAAGTCCGTGAAATGCAGGATCAGTCGTGATATGCTATGGGAAAAGACGCGAGGTGATTCCATGGGACAGATAGCTCTGCAGTGGGCCGGTGGAGACAGCAGGATGTTCATAGGACGGGACAGTCACGGACATACGGTCGTGGCTGGATCGTGGTCAAAAAAGGGTGAGGAACAGTGGCAGGAATGGAAAGGACTCAAGCCTTCGGACCTGCTGGTCATAAGTCTCTGTTCATGCTCAGGCTGGGACGTAGTGGAGATCCTCGGTAAACAGCGTCAGGACCTGACGGGACTGTATGTCACGGCGGATGCGAAGCAGGCTCAGGAGCCGCCCTACCAGTTCACGGACATCCACCTGCACTACCTTGTAACCGGCAGGAACATCTCAGCCCAGAAAACGGAAAAAGCGATTGAACTTTCCCAAAACAAGTACTGCTCTGTGGCTGCCACGATCCGGGGTGTAGCCAGGATCACTTACAGTTTTGAAGTTAAAGAAGAAGAATAAGGACGATCCTCAGACCTCGATTTCCTGCAAGTGGTTCTTCATATTTTCTTCATATTAGTACTTTAGCCTAATTTCAACGAAACGCGAAGTCGGGTATGACTTGCATCATGGCAGGCGTTCCTTCTATTGCGCAGAATGAGTAACGTTACAATGTGTTCCGCCCGTATGATAAAGGGGTGGACACGGGAGGTGGACAGTGAATGAAAAAGATGTGTTCAAGGCAATAGCCGGTGTTGGCAGGAAACGCGGGACCCTTACGTTTGAAGAAATAGATGATGCTTTTCCGCCAGCATATTATTCCCTCGATGAGCTGGAAGGACTTTTGACGCGTCTGAAGCAAATGGGGGTGAAGGTGGTCGATCTAAAGGGACGGTCCAATTAGAAGTCAGGGTCGGAACGCGCCCGATATGTGGCGATACCGTTCCGGCTTATTGCCGCGCTCCTCAGTGCGTATAAAGGCGCCAGATGAGGAAAACGCTGGCGAGGAGTGCAAGAAGCAGAAAGGCAAGGGCGATCAGGAGCGGCAGAGGCCTTCTTTCCTCATGGATGCCGGGTCGGTAGCCTGCCCCCTGCTTCCCTGTTTCTTCTTCAGGACGCGCACCCATTTGAATGATTTCAGGCATCCTTGCGGGGTCCTTGCGCTCCTTTGACCGGATCTCGAGGAATTCGGAGAGCTTGAAGTCCTTGTATTCTACTTCTATCCCGTGCGAAGGGTCTTCGAACTTCTTTCCGCATCGGTTGCATACTGCCTGTCCTTTCATCTCTGCTCCGCACGAAGGACAGTTCATGTCATCCATCCTGCAGCGCCGGGCCCGCACGTCATTGCTCTTTCCTCCGTTCGAACCTGGCCACAACGTCTCTGTATGTCCTGTGGATCAGTTGTCTGTCGAACTCAGCCATCTCTGAAAGCATGGCATTACGGTCAGCTTCGCTGAAATAACTCATCGACGGGATGAAGAACTGTCTGTCCTCTTTCTCGATATGTTCGGCATAGAGCACGGTTATCTCACTGATCATCTCTTTTACCTTCGTCATGCTATAGAGATCTCCGGCAGAACATTTTATCTTAGCCATCTCAAGCCCTGCGACCATTTCCCTGGCGCGTGCATGATCTTCGAGCAGTTTGTCCATGATCTGTCGATGCCCGGGCGACAGCTCCTTGCAGTCGAGGCTCCTGAACAAGATATCTTCCTCTTTCCCGTGGTGGCAGAGGTCAACGTAGGTCCTGAAGAAATCCACTATCGCGCCGAGAAATTGGATATCTGCTTGGCCTTCCTCCATCTCACTGGACTCTTTCTTCATAAGGGCTATCATACGCTCAGTGAGTCGGTGCTCGATCATAAGTGGCCCGATGGGCATCATCCAAGTTTCTCCGCAAAGTTATAGAGTAAAGCAGCCTCTTCTCAGTATATGCATTTGGGGTTTTCCGTTGCAAGTGGAGAGCCTTCTGTCTTTATTAAATCGACCAAATGTTTTAGAATAACGAAAAGGCATGCGGAGGAACATTTATGCTTTCCGAAAGGGCAAGAAACATTAAGCCGTCTCCGACCTTGGCGATGGATGCGAAAGCAAAGGCGATGAAGGCGTCTGGAGTTGATGTCGTTAACTTCGGTGTGGGTGAGCCTGACTTCGACACCCCGGAGAATGTCAAGGAAGCTGCTATAAAAGCGATACGTGACGGTTTTACTAAATATACCCCGGTGGGCGGAATAGACCCTCTCAAGGACGCGGTTATAGATAAGTTCAGGAACGACAATGCTCTTGAATATGCCAGGGAAGATGTCCTTGTGTCATGCGGGGCGAAACACAGCCT
>CAZNTS010000194.1:0-2692 GCA_964576045.1 uncultured Nitrospiraceae bacterium
CGGCCGAACTGATAGTTTCCGATACCTATCAGCTTGCGCAGCTGCAATTTGCTTGGTGAATCCATCCGTATTCGAGAACAATGCTTCCCAAGAAACCAATTTAAGTTTCCAGCGTCCGCTTTCTCATCGGAGGGTTCGGGGTTGAATTGCGATATATGCGGGAGGGAGATTGTAGGGGCCGCATTCAAGGTCAAAGTTGAAGGCGCCAAGATGCTCGTCTGCCGCAACTGCCAAGCTTTAGGCAAACCTTACCAGGAGGACCCGGTGGTCCGGCGGCCAGCACCCGTGATCTTCGCAGGACCCCTCAAGGTGCCCAAGGCTCCTGCAAGAAGACCTTCGGAGCTTCCGAAAGAAATCAGCGAGTTAGATGTGGTTGATGACTTTTCTGTTCTCGTTCGAAAAGGACGCATGAAACTCGGATGGTCCCAAGATGACCTCGCGAGAAAAGTGAGGGAGAAACTCTCAGTCATTCAGAAGATCGAGACGGGGAAGATGACGCCCAACACACAGCTGTGCAGACAGCTTCAACATGAATTGAAGATCAAATTACTAATCCCCAGAAAAGAAACCCCTCCACCGAAAACTTCAGCCCCCACAGAGGTTACCTTAGGGGACATCGTGAAGATCAAAGGCAAGGCGGATGGCTCAATATCCGACTAGGAGCTCACCACCCTCTTGCCATGCTCGGAAGGGACTATCCTAAGCTCCGCATGCGGAAACGAGACTTCCAAACGAGAATGATCGAAGAACCAATCCAGAAAGATCCCCAAAGCACTTACCTCGCTAATCGGCTGATTTGTGATCGCAACATTCCAATCCGCAAGTCCATACAACTCGCCGGGAACCTTCTCGGCCCCCACCACAACCATCTTGTCCCCACGTGACCGGCGAACCTCATGAATTACCCTCGGGAGAGGCATTCCATAGGCTGTAAGATGAATTACCTTCCCGCCCGCACGCTTCCACTCGGCTATTGCCGAGCGCCACGACCGCCCAGCTTCAACCTGAAACTCTCCGCCGAATCTCCTCACTACGCTCTTGATCGTGTCTACGAGTTCCCGATCGCGCACATCCGAAATCAATACGCCATCGGCGCCCAATGCACGGGCGGTCAGACAAACATGAGTCGTAATTCGATTATCCCTAGGAATTCTATGACCAATCCGTAGAACGACGAGCCTCATGAGGTAGAAACCTTAGATACGTCCTTGTAACGGAATCACCGCGTCTTGATAATTAGATACATCCCGATTGCGAAGATTACAGTTCCGAAGAGTTCGATTACGCCCACTTTGAAGTAAGTAGCTGCAGGCGTGCCGCCTTCAGTCACGAACGTTGAACCCGCAATATCCATCATTGACCCGAGAAAGAAAAGGAGAAAACCGAGCGTAGCCACGGTTTCCTTCAATTTCCAAAACCCGCGAACGCTAACCAAAATGGTTCGTATAAAAGAGTTGCCCACCAAAACGACCCTGTCAACGCATTGAACAAAGAGTTAATGTGAAGTTTAACGGTATCCAAGCGTAGAATATTGCGGCGGCAGAAAACTTGTCGGTCCTAGACGAAGAACTAATCAAAATTGCGAATCTTTTCGGAGGAGACGAAGCAGTCACCGTGGTTAAGAGCCTCAAGAAACTCGGGGAAGGAACAGACGAAATCATAGCAAACGACTGCGCAATAAGGCTCAACACAGTGCGGAAAGTACTCTACAAGCTCTACGACCACGGCCTGGTTTCATGCACAAGGGTACGGGATGAGAAGACTGGCTGGTTCATCTTCTACTGGCGACTGCAGCCCGACCAACTCGACGCCTTCATCCGGAGCCGCAAGAAGAGGGTATTAGATAAACTCAAGCAGAGACTGGAGTTCGAACGAAATCATAGCTTCTTCACTTGCAAAACCGATGAGGACGTGCGAGCGACGTTCGAAGAGGCAATGGAAAGCTCATTCAAGTGCGCGAAATGCGGGAAACAACTTGATAGTTCCGACAACGCAGAGCTAATCTCCGGTTTGGAACTACGGGTTCAGAGGTTGGAGGCCGAACTCAGCCGCTGATTAAGGCTGAGAAGATGAAGATCACCCTTCTTGAACGACCCACTCCATTAACGGCCAAGGGCTTCGGCGACAAACTAGAGAAAACGCTTAACGGCCTCAAGGGCGACCTCACCGCGTCCCTGACCCTCGACGGTTTCTCCGAACGCGGCTGGGCACGAATCAATGTGATCGGCGAAGATAGCGAAATAGTCGCGGAGCTAATCACTAGAAAGTTCGGAGTTGCTCATACGAAGCTCAACGAAGTGGACATTGCAGGTGTTTACGACGCGCAACCAATCGAATCAAACAAAGAGGGACTAAGGTGCGACCTTGGGTTAGATCGCCCAAGTCCGACCTGCCTTATCCCATCCCTCAACCTCCAAGCCCAACTGGCCGACGGAAAAACGATGCAAACACGAAAGCTCGTCGAATGCTATTGTCTCTATCCAGGCAAAAGGATATCGGTTAGGGCCACTAGGAAAACAAACAATGAAATCGAGGCCTGGCTATCAGATGAAGAAATCAACCTACTCTCCCGCCAAATAACCTCAGGCTTGGACCGGATAGTGGCTTCTGACTGCTACAAAGAGGAAGCCGAGGTCGCGGTCCTGAAGACGCACTTAACGCGGGACGTAATAGCCGTGGAATCCGTGACTTT
>CAZNTS010000195.1:0-4572 GCA_964576045.1 uncultured Nitrospiraceae bacterium
AAGGGCTAACAAGCAGCGCCGCGTCAGCCCCCAAACTTTTCGCTTTTTTGGTGATCATGATAGTTTCGTCAGTGGAATTTGCCCCTGTTCCCGCGATGACCGGAACACGTTTCCGGACCGCCTTGACCGTTATTTCGATAACCTTGTAGTGCTCTTCATACTCGAGTGTGGCTGATTCACCCGTCGTGCCGCAGGGGACGATGCCATCTGTCCCGCTCGATATGTGCCACTCGATTAAATTACCTAACGCCTTTTCATCGATTTTTCCGTTTTTAAAGGGTGTGACTATTGCAACTATCGACCCGCCGAACATGCCGACCTCCTTCCGGGGCTTGACCCCTCACACGCTTTCTCATCTCGTCGAAATGCGGTCCACACTTCTCTAAACAACTATTTCGCCACCGAATACTTCCTCTGCCGGACCCGTCATATATACATGGCCGTCTTCGACCCATGCAACGGACAGAACTCCGCCGCTGAGATGTATACTTATTTCCCGCTCAGTAAGACCCTTCAGATGGGCTGCGACCGCAGATGCCGAGGCACCTGTACCACATGCCATGGTCTCCCCGGCACCCCTTTCCCATACACGCATCCTTATTTCTACCGGACTGAGAATCTCGATGAATTCAACATTCGTCCTTTTCGGGAAAATACGGTGCCTTTCGATCATCGGCCCATAGTATGCTACAGGGAATTCAGAAACGTTGTCAACGATGATAACCGCATGCGGATTGCCCATCGATACACAGGTTATCCTGAATTCCCTGTCTTCAATTACCAGCGGACAATCGATAATCGCTTCAGAATTCAGAGTTCGGAGTTCGGAGTCCCGGGTTTTCGAATTTTGGACATTGGACTTTGAACTATACGCCATCTCTACGGGTATTTTTTCGGGATCAAGGACAGGCACGCCCATGTCCACCCTCACAAGCCCGTTCACCTTTTCCGGTCTTATGATGCCTGCCATGGTCTCGATCCTGATAACCTTTTCCTTCGTAAGCCCCCTGTCCCACAGATACTTTGCAAGACACCGGATACCGTTGCCGCACATCTCCACCTCGCTGCCATCTGCATTGAATATCCTCATCCTGAAATCCGCCACATCTGAAGGACATAGCAGGAGCAACTGGTCCGCGCCAATCCCGAACCTTCTGTGACACAGTCTTTTGGCAAGCGCGGGGAACGCAGATGCGTCGACGCCGTTACCCACTGGTCGCAGAAAGTCCATAAGAATAAAGTCATTCCCCAGACCATGCATTTTGGTGAATTTAAGTTTCATTGAAAGCGCAACCCCGAACTGCAATCCTCGCTGCCATTTCTTACGAATCTAGGGAAGCAGGACAATGTCAAACCCGCCTCGAAACCTTCGCACACTCTCATGTTCTTTCATCTATCCGCACTGCCTCAAATAAAAACGGGAACCGACTCTCCCCGCATAAGGTCCTTGAATGTTTCCCTTTTATTCACGAGGGCAAAGTCTTTTCCCTTCACCATCACCTCGGCAGCCCTCGGCCTGCTGTTATAGTTGGATCCCATGCTGAAACCATATGCACCGGCCGACATTACAGCCAGGCATTCCCCGGGCTTAACATTCGGCATCTCCCGTTCCTTGCCGAGGAAGTCCCCTGACTCGCAGATAGGACCGACGACATCAGCCAGCATGCTCTTTCTCCGTTTCTTCTCAATGGGCTGTATGTGGTGGTATGCTCCATAGAATGACGGCCGTATAAGATCATTCATGCCTGCATCTACGATCACAAAGTCCTTTTCCTCGCCGGTCTTCACATAGAGAACCTTTGTCACCAGTATCCCAGCATTTCCGACTATGGATCTGCCAGGCTCCATGATAATTGTGAGTCCCCTTCCCTTGAGCAACGGAAGCACACTTTTTGCGAGATCGCGCGGGACCGGAGGCTCCTCATCCTTGTAAGTGATCCCAAGGCCTCCACCGATATCCATGTACCGGATTTTTACACCGTACCTTGCCAGTTCATCCACAAGCAGCAGTGTCTTTTTCAGGGCATCCACAAAGGGAGATACCTTGGTGATCTGCGAACCGATATGTTTGTGAATACCCACTATCTCAGTATTCCTGAGTCTACCCGCTAGCCTGTAATATTCAAAGGCGCTCTCTATCGGAACGCCAAACTTGTGGGTCCTAAGACCAGTAGAGATGTAGGGATGGGTCTCGGGATCAACATCCGGATTGATCCGGAGTGCAATAGGAGCCTTGACCTGCATCGTGCCCGCGATCCTGTCTATCTCCACAAGCTCGCTCTCGGACTCCACATTGAACATCAATATTTTGGACTTCAATGCATACCGTATCTCCTGTTCAGTCTTGCCGACCCCTGCATATACTATCCTGCGAGCAGGGATTCCCGCCTTCAAAGCCCTGAACACCTCTCCTCCCGACACCACGTCGGCGCCTCCTCCGTTCTTGGCAAACAAGCGCAAGATCGAGGTATTAGAATTCGCCTTGAGAGCAAAACAGACGATATGGGTCACGCCATCAAAAGCATCGTCATATGCCTTGAAGTGTCTCAGGAGCGTGCCGTAGCTGTAAATGTAGAGGGGGGTCCCGTACGCCTCCACAAGGTCCCTAACCGGAACACCCTCAGCGTAAAGCCTGCCTTGCTTGTAATTAAATAAATGCATATGAGATCCCCAACCTGCTGTTCTTTTTCCGTAAGTGGAAGTATTATATAATAAAACATTGCTTATGAACAACACAGACAGGCACCCTTCGAACTATCATTATCAAAGTTATCCGCTGAGGTCCTATGCCGACACTTAGGGGACATCATCTAATATGCCTGCAGTTCTTCAGAGGAGAAGGCTATAATGCCGAATTCATCGAGAATCTCGGAGGGATCCTTAAGAGCGCCAGCGAACATGCAGTCGATATCACTGGCGGGGCCGATGACGTCTGCCGGAGATGTCCGCACCTTCAACATACAAGGTGCCGGTACATCGAGGGTGCAGACGAGGGTATCACAGAGATGGACAGCAAGGCATTGGCTTTGCTTGATCTTACACGAGGCATGACAGTGAAATGGGAAGAGGTAAGGCAGAAGATCTACTGGATCTTCAAGATCTGGCATGAAGCATACTGCCTCGAATGCTCGTGGAGACAGGCTTGTGAGAAGAATGACTTTTTCCGCCAGCTCAGAACTTCTACTTCCAGGGAAACATGAAAGCGAAAAAGAACATTATCATTGTCGGGGACAGAATTCTTGTAGACCCTGACGAGAGGATGGACAAAACAACATCAGGGCTATACCTGCCTCCGACTGTCAAAGAAAAGGAAAAGGTAATGGGTGGCCATATAGTGAAAGTCGGCCCCGGCTATCCGGTTCACGACCCCAATGTGGTTACAGAGGAACCCTGGTTCTCACAAAAGAGGATGAACCTGAAGTACATTCCTCTGCAAGCCGCTGAAGGAGATTATGCGATCTTCCTTAAAGAGGCAGCCGTGGAGATTGAATTCGAAGGGAAGAAGTATCTCATTGTGCCCCATTCGGCAATTCTTGCGCTTGTCCGCACTGAAATCACTGAGGGAGAAGCGTGAGTCTGACGCTGCAGATAACTGAAGACAATTTTGATGCACTCCTCCTTCTCTTCATGGAATCTTCAGCCATTGACCTCCGGGATGTAACCTTCATCGATCCCTATGGAATGATTGGCATCCTCGAGATAGGGGAGGTACTCAGGCCGACTACTCCCTGGAAAATCATATACCTTCCGCGGTCTGAAGAAGTCCTGAGATGCTTTGAAAGGATGCATTTCTTCCGGTTCGCCCCTTTTTACTTTATACTTGAGCCAGCCGTAACGCAGATCCAGGCCAAATACCGGTGAAGTCCAGATTCAGACGTGCTCCTTGAGATAACCCCAACCCAGAAGTCAGAAGATATACATTTTATAGTGGGCAAGGTCAGGGAACGTGCGCATTCAATCCTGGCCGGACACCTTCACTACGGCGAAGAGTCGATCAATGACTTTATTGTCGCCCTTTCGGAGATATGCAAGAACATTATTGAGCACATCGGCCACAGGGGATTTGTCGGTATACAGAAATACTGTTTCCATACGACAAACGGGAACGTGGTGAAGATCGCCGTCATGGACACAGGTATAGGCTTCATGGATTCGTTATCTGACAGGTTCCTCCTGAGGAATGACCTCCACGCTATAGAAAAGGCCCTTCTGCACGGGGCCTCCCGTTTCGCCGACGAGGGAAGAGGGCACAGCCCGGCCGCAGTCAAGAAGTTCATTAACCAGTGGAAAGGCAAGCTGTCCATACCATCGGGTACTGCACGGCTTTCAATCATCCCCCAGTGGGCGAGGGGCAAAGAGAAGGAACTGAACCTCACCCCATTCCCGTGCGCACAAATCAAAATGCTGCTGCCCGAGGTATGAGCTTTTTGCCCTTTACCCAAGATTTCTCTTGACAAACCCCCCTTTTTCTGATTCAATTGAATCAATTGAAAGATATGACTCTCCGTACAGCATGACGTCTTACAACCTCCATAAACTCCTCTGGGAGGAACTGAAGAACGGTTCCAGCAA
>CAZNTS010000196.1:0-5811 GCA_964576045.1 uncultured Nitrospiraceae bacterium
TCGAACTCTTCACCATGATCTGAAATGCCCTGGTCTTCATCGTAATAAATAGCATTATGTCGGCATTATTACGCCTCAGCACGCCCGTGATATCTCCGAAGGAAAGATCACGATCCGCTTCCTCTTGAAACTTGATTCAAACGTAAAAGCGTTGCTGTCCAGCAATTACTCCATCATCCGATCATGGCGAACTATGAGGTGCACGGCTTAAAAGCGATGATTACAAAGTCCTGCGTACTGGAAAGCATTGGTGCGTCCCTTCGCACCGCAATGCATACATAGCGGTGTCTTGGAGACGATCCTTTCCCATGACCCCCATGCTTCTGTGCAGACATTTGCAGGGAGCACTCTTTTTTGCATTTGCAATTTCTGTAAGGTAAAATAAGACAATCAGATTATACAGATTGACAACGGTGTGAGGAGGTTGTAATGCTCAAAGAAACCTATCTTAAATTCTTCAGTGGATTATATATTTATATTACTGTTTTTCTGTTTTCCCTGACCGTTCTGGGTGGAAATGCGTTGTGCGCGGACTCTTCTCTTTGGACCACACTCGATTCAACAACTGTAAGAAATGCGGTTCCATTAACCAATGAGACTGTTGCAGATCTTGTAGAAAAACTCAAACCTGCGGTGGTGAACATCAGTGTAACCGAGGTCGTAAAATCCGGGGGGCCGCCACAAGGCTTTAATGTTCCGGGAGGGGATGAGGACCAGCTCAGGGAATTCTGGAAACGTTTTTTCGGTAACCAGGAGCCAAGGGAATTCAAGAAGAAAGGTCTTGGTTCTGGCTTCATCATTAACAGGGATGGCTACATTGTTACAAACAACCATGTAGTGCAAAAGGCTAAGGATATTACGGTAATACTTTATGATAAAAAGCAGTACCCCGCCAAGGTGATAGGCACGGATCCCAAGATAGACATTGCCCTCATCAAAATAGATGTTGAAGAGGAACTCGCCTTCATTCCCTTGGGCGATTCGGACAGATTAAAGGACGGGGAAGCCGTGATTGCGATCGGGAACCCCTTTGGTTTGGCTGAAACAGTGACCTCCGGTATAGTTAGTGCTAAAGGCCGCGCCATCGGAGCGGGACCCTACGATGATTTTATACAGACAGACGCGTCCATCAACCCTGGGAACAGCGGAGGACCCTTGATGAACTTTTACGGGGAAGTAGTTGGGATCAATACCGCAATTGTGGCCGCAGGCCAGGGAATCGGTTTTGCGGTGCCCATAAATATGGCGAAAGAGGTACTGCCTCAATTGAAGGAAAAGGGCAAGGTAGTAAGGGGCTGGCTCGGGGTTTCCATCCAAGAGGTCACTCCCGAACTTGCAAAGTCGTTCGGATTACCCAGTGAAAAAGGTGCCCTCGTGTCTGATATAGTTCCAGGTGGTCCTGCTGAGGCCGCGGGGTTCAAGAGAGGAGATGTTATACTCGAAATGAACGCGAAGCCAGTGAAGGACTACCACGACCTGCCGCGTATGGTCGCATCTGTTCCGCCGGGAGAAAAAGCGACGTTCAGGATACTTAGGGATGGCAAGGCAACCGTTCTCACAGCCGTAGTGGGGGAGATGAAGGAAGAGGCGGTTGCAAAGGCCCCTGAGCAGGTTGAGAATCGTCTCGGCTTCTCCTTGCAGGCGGTCACCCCCGAAATCGCTGTCGAACTCGGAATGAAAAATGCGGCTGGTGTCGTGGTTACGGATGTAACTCCCGGTGGACTTGCAGCTGAAGCAGGGCTGCAGAGAGGGGACGTAATTCTTGAAGTTGAGAAAAATCCGATCGGGAGCGTCGAAGAATTTAATGAGAAACTCCAAAAGTCTGAAAAATCGGTCCTTTTGCTGGTGTATAGAAACACTTCTACTTTCTATGTCTCTTTAGAGCTTTCCGGCAAGGAAGAGTGAAGGAGTGTCAATGATCAGGACCCGTGATTATCATGAGATGCTCAAGAAGACTGCGGCGGAATTTCTTGTCTTTACTATTCACCATGTAAATGATATGAGAGCCTGGGCAAAACAGAAGGGATTGGTCCAAATGAACCTTCACAGCTGATGAAACTTCGGGCCTCTGAGAAAGGGCTAATGCTGATTGTCGATGAAGAAGTGGATGAAGGTATCTTTGACGATATTATAACGGCCCTGAGCGTGCGATTGTCCCTCAGGGATAACGTGTCCGATCCGGCCATCCTGCTCAACACCACGAAGAAAAGAATCACATCCTGTTTTCTAAAGGAAGATGCTGGTATGCTCAGTGAAATTGCAGGGAATCAACTTATTGAAGATGAATGGGCCATCAGGGAGATGGAGAAATTCGGGTTCTTCCTAGAATAGTGGATGATCCCATTTTAAGGGTAGTATTTCACGCGGTGAGGGTCTTCCGTGCCGTGCATAGCATAAGGAGGTGAGAGGAAGATGAAGTTTTTGAAGATACTGCTCTTGTCTTTGTTTTTGACTTGCCTTCTTTTGGCTCCTGTGCTAGCAGCCGGCAACGCCGGAAAAGGCAAGATACTGTTTAATGACCCTACGGCATTCGGAGGCCGGATTGCATGCAGTACATGTCATCCGGGAGGGAGGGGCCTCGAAAAAGCAGGAAGCAAGAGTGAATGGATTACTCCTGCCGGCAGGACTGGAACGCTGGAGGAGGCGATCAATCTTTGCATTGTCAATGCAAATAGAGGCCATGCTATTGACGTAAGATCGGAACAAATGATAGATATGGTGGCGTATATCAAGTCAATAGGCAAGTTGACAGAGAAGTAAGCCTCTCCGGATATTAGAACACAGTTAAGAGGGAGATGTGTTCTCTCTTATGTGTCTACTGCCAAACTTGAGACGCTCCCCACTCGCACCTGGCAAGAGATGCTATTCATCCTGGACACCTCACGGCAACTTTTCCCCCGGCACCATGCGTTGACAATGCTTACATACCTGATAGCATATAGATAGAGGCAGAGCCGCGGGCCTGTCTCATCATAATATGCTGGAGAGGAGGTGAGACAGGATGAAAAAGACATTGAGCAAAAAGGCTCTTGTGAAGGAAGCGGCTTTCTGGAGAGATTTCAGCAGGGCGGTGAAAGAGAATCCTGGCAAGGTATGCCACAAATGAAAGAGTTGAAAGAGCTAAGGTTGCTGGTCAGCAACGATGCATCAAATGGCAGATACAGCGGGATTATGAGGGGAGACCTGATAACTGTTGCTGTATCTGCCGTTTTTTATACTGTTTCTTTCTCTCATATCTAATGGGAATATAGGGTCAACGAGGTATTTATATGGCAGTGAAGCACGCACATGACTTTTTTTTCCAATGGCACCTCACCGATAGATGTAATCTTGCATGTACACACTGCTACCAGGAAGGGGCAAAAACAGCAGAGATGTCTCTGTCCCAAGTAAAAGCTGTAATCGAAGAGATAGCCGATATGATCGAGATCTGGTCTTGGAACTATGGTATTGATTTCTCTCCAAGTCTTAACATCACGGGCGGTGAGCCGTTCCTGCATCGGGACATTTTTGAGATACTGGAGGAATTGCGCAGACGCCGTTTCGAGATCTTTCTCCTGTCAAACGGCACGTTGATTAACAAAGATAAGGCAAGGTTCCTTTCCTGGCTCGGCATGAAAGGCGTTCAGGTGAGTATTGAAGGGCCTGAAGAGATCCATGATTCGATAAGGGGTAGGGGCAGCTTTGCCTCTTCCCTTCGTGGGATAGAGCATCTAGTTAACGAAGGTGTTATGGTAAGTCTCAACGTTACGCTCTCCGATATCAATGCAGACCGTTTACCAGATATGGTTGCTCTTTCATCTTCCTTGGGCGTTCAACGCCTCGGTTTCTCACGGCTCGTCCCGTACGGGCGAGGAGCGGAACTCATGGACAGAATCTTGGAAAGGGACAGGGTCCGGGACTTATACCAAAGAATATTTTCTATCGAGAGCGACGGCCTGAAGATTGTGACCGGTGACCCTTTGGCATCCCAGATGTTCCGTTCTAGTAACTCTCTAGATGAAGGAACTGTTCCCTTGGGCGGATGTGCTGCTGGCATTTCAGGGCTTACCCTTCTTCCGGACGGTACCGTTCTTCCTTGCAGAAGACTGCCTGTTCCCATCGGTAATGTGAAGAAAGACTCTTTGCGCGAGATATGGGCAATCTCTGAAGTACTCAATGCCATCAGAGATAAAAGTAGATACAAAGGAAAGTGCGGCAAGTGCCGAAAATGGGCAAACTGCAGGGGATGCAGAGCGATCGCCTATGCCTATTCCCGGTTAACCGGGATGCCTGACTTCCTCTCGGAAGACCCGCAGTGTTATTATTGACAGCTTGAGCTGTATCGGAGTTCCAGCACAGATGGCTTACTCCGCGCTCTATTCTTCCTTCCCAGAATTTAGACCTTGCTTCGACGACTCTTCGGAAGTACAATTGTCTTATGCTCGATTCGCTTTTCTATCCGAAGTCCATTGCTGTTGTCGGAGCATCAAGGGACCCGGGTAAAGTCGGCTATGCACTCTTAGATAATCTGCTGAAGTTCCATTTCAGGGGGGCAGTCTATCCGGTCAATCCGTCGGTTTCCGAGTTGCTTGGGCTCAGCAGCTATTCAAAGGTATCAGCAATAGGGAGCGCAGTCGACTTGGCAGTCATAGCGGTCCCTGCCCGTCTTGTTCCTGACACGCTAAAAGACTGTGCTTCCGTGGGAGTCAGGGCTGCCGTTATTGTAAGCGCAGGTTTCAGGGAGGCAGGACCTGATGGTATGGTGCTTGAACAGGAGGCGAAAAAGATCGCGGAAGCGCACAACATCAGGTTGCTCGGCCCCAACTGCCTCGGCGTAATAAACACTTCGAATGGCCTGAACGCAACATTCGCCGCAGGAATGCTCCTGAGTGGGAGAATCGCCTTTTTTTCACAATCAGGTGCCCTCGGTATCGCAATTCTGGATTGGGCTATCGGTAACAAAATCGGCTTCTCTAAATTCATAAGCCTCGGTAATAAGTCAGACCTCAACGAAATTGACTTCTTAGAATACTTTATGCAGGATCCAGAGACGGACATTATCCTCGGGTATATAGAAGATGTGGTAGATGGAAAAAGGTTTCTAGCAAGCGCATCTAAGGTTACAAAGACAAAACCGGTCATCCTTCTAAAATCGGGAGGAACGGAGGCCGGAGCGAGAGCGGCCTCTTCACATACCGGTGCATTGGCTGGCTCGGAGACTGCCTTTCGCGCAGCTTTTTCGCAATCGGGGATTGTGAGAGCTCATGGGATCCAAGATCTTTTCGATACGGCGCTCGCCTTTTCGTGTGGAAAATTGCCGAAAGGAGACAGACTTCTAATACTCACCAATGCAGGGGGACCTGGCATAATCGCAGCCGACATTTCAGAGAGGCTCGGTCTGAAGCTGCCCCTTATGTCGAGAGAATCAATGGATGCCATGGTGAAGCTACTTCCTCCGAATGCCTCCCTCTATAATCCCGTGGACATAATAGGAGACGCCACATCAGAGAGATACTCAGTCGTATTGGATAGAGCGGTAGCCGATCCGAATATAGACGGGATCCTAGTCATACTCACCCCACAGGCCATGGTGGATGTCGAGAATACTGCGAAGATAATTATCTCCGACTCAAAGTCAACAGAGAAACCGATTATCACCTCGTTTATGGGGGAAAAGAGGGTAAGGCAAGCAATAGAAGACTTGAAAGAAAGTGGCATTCCAAATTATTCATACCCTGAAACCGCGGTGCATGCATTCAAAAGACTCAGCGATTATTATACATGGAAAAACATTGAAGAAGAACAGGTTGAGTCATATTCTTACGACAG
>CAZNTS010000197.1:0-3139 GCA_964576045.1 uncultured Nitrospiraceae bacterium
CATGCCCATTTAATCTTAACAGGATATTCCTTGCGGTCGGGCTGGACAACTGCTTGGCCGGGCCTTCCTGCCCATGGTGAAATAACCATATTCACGGTCTTTTCAACCACCGGCATAGGACTCCCACAAAACAGTATGGAAGCGGTTTCTCTAAATTGTACATAGAATTCATGCCATTTGACGCGTTGCGGATGGAATGATAATAATTTCACAAGATGGTATAAAAATTGCTTAAAAATCACAAATGGACCGTGCGCTCATTGTGGACAACGACAAGCTGATTCATTACGCCATCTCAAGGGTGCTTCAGCCATACTATTCGGAGATTAAAACCGTCTCTAACGGAGACGAGGCAATTCATGAACTTAGTCATTCTTTCTATCATCTCTGCTTTCTTGAATTCGCCCTTCCCGGGACAAACGGGGCCGACCTTATGAGAACAGTGCTCAGACTGTCGCCGAAGACCAAAGTAGTCGTCATGGCGGACGCCCCCTTTGATGATAACTCAAAGAAGGAAGTCGAAGATGCCTGTTTCTGTTGCCTGATGAAGCCGTTCGAGGTCACAGAGCTGAAGGCAATAGCATTGCAGGCGCTAGGCAGGATGGAAGAGGAGCCGGATCAGGGGCCACTGCAACGCGCCGGCACCCCGCTTTCTTCAGTCGTTGATTATTCCATCACGGTGCTAGATCTGGGTAAGCCGACAAAACTGAATCTTAAGGGCGACGTCCTGGAAATCGGACATTCTGGCGTCAGAATGAGGACGAATTACCCGCTCGAAGCGGGCCACCTGGTTGTTTTTACTTCTGGTCTGGATAGCACTCACCACAAGACCGGCATCGTCAGGAACAGTGATGCAGAGGACAGCAGCAAGTCATATCACGTAAATATCGACTTTATTGACAGCTAGGGAGGGGTTCGTTCCCGGTCATCCTTCCATATCGAGCTTCTTAAGCTGATACCGCAGGGAATCGCGGCTGATATTCAGTAGTTTTGCCGCTAGCGTCTTATTGTTCTTCGCTTTTTCAAGGGCCTGCACTATTAGGTCTTTTTCAAGTTCATCAAGAGATATCCCTTCTTCGGGCAGAACGAACTTCTTACCCGCCTGGCTTCCCAACGGCAAGGTCTGACTGAGGATTTCCCTCGGCAGATGCTCTGGGGCAATCACTTCTGCGCTCTCCAGTACGACTATCCGTTCGATAACGTTCTTCAGTTCTCTGACATTACCGGGCCAGCTATAGTCACAGAGGAGCTTCTCCGACTCCGCAGAAAAACCCTGTAAGGCCCTCTTCTTGTAACGCTGGGCGAACTGGTTAAGAAAAAAACTCGAAAGAGGCAGGATGTCGTCTTTCCGCTCCCTGAGAGGAGGAATATTGATAGAGAAGATATTCAACCGGTAGAAAAGGTCCTTCCTGAACTCCCCTTTTTCGACTGCATCACTAAGGTCCTTGTTGGTGGTGGCTATTACCGCAACATCAATAGGTATTTCCTCGCGTCCGCCTATCCGCCTCACTGCCCTTTCCTCCAGCACCCTTAACAGCTTGCTCTGAAGGTCGAGCTTCATGTCTCCTATTTCATCGAGGAATATAGTCCCGCCGCTGGCGAGCATGAATATCCCTTTCTTCTCGGTCTTTGCATCAGTGAAAGCGCCCTTTTCATATCCGAAAAGCTCGCTCTCCAGAAGGGTCTCGGGAAGGGCGCTGCAGTTCACCGCAATAAAGGGAGTGTATCCTGAGTCTGCTTCGTCATTCATGAGGCTGTGCAGGCACCGCGCAACGAGTTCCTTGCCGGTCCCGCTTTCCCCGGTGATGAGAATACTGGGGACGCGGGAACGGGCTATCTTCTCCATCTTCTCCTTGAGTCCCTTCATAGCCACGCTTTCCCCGATGAGCTCCTTATCAAACATGTCGCGATAGAACCGTCTGAGATAGTTGACCTCACTTTTAAGCCTCCCTTTTTCGACGATGTTATTGATGACTATCTTTACTTCATCAATGTTGAAGGGCTTTGTCAGATAATCTGCTGCACCCAGCTTCATGCACTTCACAGCCGTTTCGAGATTATCATCCGATGTGAGCATGATCACCTGTGAGGTTATACTCCGGCCTTTCAGCTCTTCAAGTATTTCTATACCGTTCGTCTCGGGAAGTTTTATGTCAAGCAGCACGACATCCGGAGACCAGGCCACGATCACCTCCGCAACGGTTCTGAAGTCGGAGGTCTGGCTGCGGACCTCATACCCTTCGTTCTTCAGTGTCCTGGACACCATCGAGACGATGAGATCGTCATCATCGACCAGAAATATCTTACCCCTGCCCTTCATACAATATTTACCTCCGCAACATGTTTTACAGGGATAACGATCCGGAACATCGTCCCCTTAGAAAGGTTCTCCACCCATATGGAACCCCCGTGCTGCTCTATAAGGCGCTTTGTAATGGGCAGTCCTAGGCCTGTACCCTTAGGTTTAGTAGTGAAGAACGGCTCGAAAAGTCTACTCAGCACCTCACCGTCAATACCCTTGCCGGTGTCGCTAATACCGACCTGTATAGACTTGCTGGAAGGTTCGTACCATGTTTTCACGGTCAGTGCACCTCCATCAGTCATGGCATCCACCGCATTAAGCAGCAGATTCATGAACACCTGCTGCAACTGCATGGGGTCAGCCAAAGTTCTGGGCAGATGCTCGTCAAGCTCCTTTACTATCTGGATCGAGCCGTTACCGGACGACGAGGTCACATTCTTCAGTGAAAAGGTCATTGCAGTGTCGAGCACCGTATTGATGTCCACAAAAGCAAGCTGGGGCTTTGAAGGCCGCGCGAAATTCAGCAGATCCCTCATTAATAGCTCAATCCGTCGTATCTCGCCGATCATGTTCTTCAGAACAGCCCTGTCGTCTTCAGAGAGCAGAAGCTCATCCAGTAATACTTCGATCGAAACCTTGATCCCAGCGAGGGAATTCTTCAGCTCATGAGTTAGTCCGGCAGCAAGATCGCCAGCCACTTTCAACTGTTCAGCCCTCTGCAACGTCTCTTCTGCCTGTTTGCGTTCGGTGATGTCCCTCTCAAAGGCAAGAATGTAATTGTTGGTTCCCGTTTCGAGCAGCCCGGCGCTGACCTCAACTCCGGCGTGTTCGACATCG
>CAZNTS010000198.1:0-4004 GCA_964576045.1 uncultured Nitrospiraceae bacterium
GGGATCGCTGAGGCGGACTCATCTTTACTATGTTCCTTAAATTAGTGTGAGGGGGGTTTTGCTTAGGTGATTGCTGGAGATGAGGATGCTGGGATGAGCAGGAGGGTTCGCATTTTCGACGGACTTGACGCTAAGGAAATAGATGTCATCAGAGCCATGCTACGGTCCCATGAATACGGCCCGAACGAGGTTATCTACAAAGAAGGAGAAGAAGGTGACAGTCTCAATATTATCGAGAAGGGCAAGGTGAGGATCAACAAGCTGATGGTTGCAGGTGATCAGTTCTGTATTGCGACACTGAAAGAGGGTGACATATTCGGTATCATGTCCTTCCTCGATGGTAGCGCACATGATGCGACCATCGTCTCCGGTCAGCAGACACGTTTGACAGTATTCCGGAGGGCCGATTTTGACCGACTCCTTGTGTCCAATCCGCTGGTTGCATGCAAGGTGTTGCGTCAGCTCGCGATTCATCTGGCATCGATTGTGAGAAATATGAACAGTCAATACATAGATCTAATGCACCTCATGTTCAGGAAGTCAAGGTGATGCCGGTTGTGAGCGCGGTACGATTGACAAAGTTCTGTCAATCCTGTTGTATTTATGGCGATTGAATTCGGGGAAAAGCAGTAGCAGGTGGAGAGGTTAGAATGCCCGGTGTCGTAGATGCGCTTTTGGATGTTGCAATAATACTCGCAAAGATCTTGGTCATATTCATGGCGGTAATGCTGCATGTGGCATACGCTCCTTACTTTGAGCGGAAGACTATAGGGCACATGCAGGTGAGGCTCGGTCCGATGAATGTCGGTCCCCATGGGCTGTTACAGCCCATCGCCGATGGCATCAAGCTGTTTTTCAAGGAAGATATTATCCCGGCTCAGGCCGACAAGTCGGTCTTTTTTGTCGCGCCGGTCATATCTCTCGTAGGTGCACTTTCATCTCTTGCGGTGATTCCGTTCTTTAACGGGCCGATGGGTGTCATTGCCAATATAAACGTCGGATTGCTTTTTGTCCTCGCCATGTCGTCTCTTGGCTCATACGGAATAATCATGGCGGGGTGGGCATCAAACTCGAAATATTCATTTCTGGGTGGATTGAGGTCCGCGGCTCAGGTAATAAGCTACGAAGTTGCAATGGGGCTCAGTCTTGTGGGCGTGATGATGCTTGCCGGCTCGCTGAATCTAATGGATATTGTCAGAGCCCAGGAGAGGTACCCGTTCGGGATGTTCCTGCTGCCGCAGATCATCGGGTGTTTCGTATATACGCTTGCCGTCATCGCGGAAACGAACAGGGCGCCCTTTGATCTGCCCGAAGCCGAGAGCGAGCTTGTGGCCGGGTACTTTGTGGAGTACAGCGGTATGAGGTTCGGCCTCTTCTTTGTGGCTGAGTATACGGGGATGATCATTATGGCCTCTATCGGAATCGTATGCTTCCTTGGCGGATGGCGTGGGCCGTTTGAGATACCCTATATTCCATTTGCCTGGTTCTTCTTGAAGCTCTACGTTCTTATCTTCGTCTATTACTGGGTGAGGGCCACGCTGCCGAGGTACCGGTATGATCATCTCATGAACCTTGGCTGGAAGGTACTTATCCCTCTGGCGTTGTTTAATATTGTGATGACGGGAATACTGAAGATTACTAGGGTGCTACCATGACATTCGGGCAATTTGTAAAGACGGTAACTTTCTCTGAGATAATCAAGGGCATGTCCCTTACGCTGAAGATGATGTTTACCCATGCTGTTACAAGGCAGTACCCGAAGGAGAAGAGGCCTGCTTTAGCCGGGTTCAGAGGTCTCCACGGGCTTGCCAGAGACTATCAGACAGGGGAGGCGAGATGTGTCGGATGCGGTCTGTGCGCAGCGGTCTGCCCTTCACAATGCATCCATATTTATACCGCTGACAGCCTGGACCACAAAAAGATCGTCGAGAGATATGAAATAGAGGTCTTGAGATGCGTTTATTGTGCGCTCTGTGTGGAGGCTTGCCCGTATTCTGCGGTGGTTCTCACAGAACACTACGAGTATTCCGACTATTCCCGGGACGCGCTTTATATGACGAAAGACACGCTTTTGGACAACTGGGACAAGTATATGGGACAAGAGAAGGATAGGGAATACTTCAAGAAATTCTGGCATCCTATCACGGATGATTTCGATAGGCCTGAGAACCAGGCGGTATTTAGGGGGAAGAAGAAAATTGGCTGAGGGAATATTCATTTATCTGGCTGCTGCGATCATTGTCCTGTCGGTTCTCGTGATCACAAGGAGCAACCCTGTCCACAGCGTGCTTACCATGCTTCTCCTCTTCTTCCATATCGCGGCTCTTTATGTGACGTTGAACGCGGAATTTCTTGCAGCGGTTCAGGTCATTGTATACGCCGGTGCCATTTTAGTCCTTTTCCTTTTTGTCATCCTGCTGCTCAATCTGAGAGAGGAGATGGTGACGAGGAGATATGTTGGCCCGTGGCCACTGGGGCTGATGGCTGCGCTGGGCCTGTTTCTGGCAATAGTTTTTTCCCTGAGGTCGTTTGCTCCGGCGCCCGAAGGTGCCTTCACGACTGAGGTGATCAGAGCGGAGACAAACACAAAGGCGCTGGGGAAGATCCTCTTTACCCAATACCTGTATCCTTTTGAAGTTGTCTCGGTGGTCTTGCTGGTGGCTATTATCGGCGCCATTGTACTTGCAAAGAAAAGGCTGAGGAGTTGAGATGATTCCCTTACACTGGTATCTGCTGCTGAGCGCCGGAGTGTTTACTGTAGGCGTTGCCGGATTCCTTACGAGGAGGAACATCATTATTATGTTCATGTCCATAGAGCTTATGCTGAACGCAGTGAACATAAGCCTTGTCTCTTTCAGTCGCTACCTGAGCGACCTGAAGGGACAGGTGCTTGTTTTCTTTATTGTGGCTGTGGCTGCTGCCGAAGCGGCTATAGGGCTTGGGATAATCATCGCGTTGTTCAGGAACAAGGTAACCGCACATGTCGACGAAGCAAATGAGATGAAGGGATGATGGGAGTGAATAATGGATAATTATCTCTTGATACCATTTTTACCGCTAGCCGCGTTTCTCATAAATATTATTTTCGGCAAAGGGCTGCTTAAGGATAAGGCCCACTGGATATCTGTTCTTGCTGTCTTTGGTTCTTGGGTCGTCTCGGTTATTACAGTGGCTGAAGTACTGCAGGGCAGAACCATCAATAGCGACCTCTACACCTGGATCGCCGCTGGCGATTTCAGGGTTTCTGTGGGTTTTCTTGTTGATCAGCTAACTGCGGTGATGCTTGTTGTGGTGACGACCTGCAGCACACTCATCCATATCTACTCGGTAGGGTATATGCACGGTGACAAGGGCTATTACCGGTTCTTTGCCTATCTGAGCCTTTTCACCTTCTCAATGCTCATGCTCGTGATGGCGAACAATTTCCTTCAACTCTACTTAGGCTGGGAAGCCGTCGGACTCTGCTCCTATTTCCTCATCGGTTTTTGGTATGAGAAGAAGTCGGCGTCGGATGCGGGCAAGAAAGCCTTCATCGTCAATAGGTTTGGCGATTTCGGATTCGGCCTCGGGGTGATCATGATTTTTCTTAGCCTAGGTACTCTCCACTATGCGCCTGTGTTTGCTTCTGTAAGTAGCCTTGTTGGACAGACTGTCGAGGTTCACTTGCTGGGTCTGGAGTTTGATCTCATCACATTCATCGCGCTTCTCCTTTTCTGCGGTGCAGTCGGGAAATCCGCCCAGCTCCCCTTACATGTCTGGCTACCTGATGCAATGGAGGGTCCCACACCCGTGAGCGCTCTGATTCACGCAGCAACAATGGTGACGGCAGGCGTCTTCATGGTCGCCAGATGCAACCCGATCTTCTCGCTTTCACCTGTTGCCATGAACACTGTGGCTGTCGTGGGCGGGGTGACGGCGCTCTTTGCAGCGACCATTGGGCTTGTCCAGAACGATATCAAGAGGATCATCGCCTATTCGACTGTGAGCCAGCTCGGATACATGTT
>CAZNTS010000199.1:0-2942 GCA_964576045.1 uncultured Nitrospiraceae bacterium
TTTTGCCTTTCAGGCAAGTATTATTTATTCTCAAGTCGACATCAGACAGCTTGGGGTATCTCTTGAAACTCCTTCTACCTTTTTCCATGGTATGAGCACCAATCCGAGGTCAGGTTTTCTCTGAGAAGACGATTAATAGTGACTTTGATACAGCCCTCACAAGCCACTGCCCACTCTATCTTCAGGGGTGTGTAGCGGGTGATTTCTCCAATCAACCTTTGTCTCTCGGGTTCACCGCTTGCGACTATTGAAGTCGCATCTTTCCGTTCGACAGGGCTGACCTCAATATCCCCAACAACATATTCAGGGATGGCCATTGTGACTTCTTGAGGAACATGAAGCGAGGGCATATCAGCCCAGGGAAGGCGCATCTGAGTTCCAAGCGCAACGCAAATGTCGTAGGTTATATATTTGTGCTCAACAAAGATCTGGCCTAGTTTCTTCTTCCTGCTCTCATTCTGGACTGAAAGAGCGCACTGCAATTGCTCTTTCAAGATATGTCCGGCTTCAAGAAGAATCTTGCCGAAGGATTTCGCATGCTCCTTCTGTCTATTTAGGGGCTCCTCCATCTGGGTATGGGTTATCACAGTGTGTTCCGTCAGAATAGCGTCTATCTCTTCTTACCTTTATCCCTTCCGGTATCGCAGGGCATGGGCAAGCTGCGATTCCGTAATCTCCTCATGCTCGACCAGTATCCTGTCAATAAGCATTATGCTGTCCACCCACTTAACTGCACCGCCATTGACATAAATGCTGTCACACCGGTCAGCAGGATTCAGAGGCAGCAACAAGAACCGTTTATAAGCAGCTTCGCACCTGCGGGCCGAACCACGAATCATCTCCCTGCCCTTGAACTCCGCATGTAGCCTGAATGAGAATGAGTCCGCAAAACAACGAACTGATTTATTGTTTCCAATGAATGACGGAATCGTCCACAGCCTCCTTCTTTTCGAAGCAAACTGTCTCAACCGACCCAATGTCGACAATCCGCTTGTGAGTCCACTCTTTTTTTCCTCACCATACAGGCAAAGAACCGGGATATTCAGGTTAAGAGATTTAAGGTTTCCATTCATCGCCTTAGCGTTTTGGAGCATCACCAGCACCATTGACATGTATAATAATACAATTTCCCTCTTGCAAAGTCGATTAAGCGCTTCCTGGAAAAATCTTAACCACAAGATTGCTTCATCAAGATATACTATATTGGCGTGAGCCTCTTAATCCGATGAATATAATTCATGAAATCTGTCGACTAGACAAGATATGAGAGGAAAGTGAATACGAACACCGTGATACTGATGTAACCGTTCATATCGAAGAAAGCCTTGTTAAGTTTGCTCAGGTCATGAGGCTTTACCAAGGAATGCTCATAGAGCAGAAGGAGGGCTGTGACCACGATCCCTAAATAATAAAATAACCCGATCCGGAAAGAAGTTCCGGTTAGCAGAAGCAATGCCCAGGTGAGCAAGTGGCACACCCGCGAGATCCAGAGCGCCCGGCCAATGCCGAACCTCACGGGAACTGAATAGAGCCCGCACCTTCTATCGAACTCCATGTCCTGGAAGGCGTATAGTATGTCGAACCCGGCAAGCCAGAAGACCACCGCAAAGCCGAGCAGTAGGATCCTTGCATCCAAGTTACCAGTCACCGCGATCCAAGCTCCAATGGGGGCACCAGAGATGGTGATGCCCAACACAAAATGCGATACCCAAGTAAATCTTTTTGTAAAGGAATAGAGAACGATGAAGCAAATCGCAACGCCAACGAGCCTGAAGCACAGTGGATTCAGCATATATGCAGACATAACGAACACTGCCAGCGCAATCAAAACAAAAACAGCTGTTTCCCAGACCCTTATCCTGCCTGCAGGGATCTCACGGCCCGCCGTTCTAGGGTTTTCCCTGTCGATCTCACGGTCGATGATCCTATTCAGTCCCATGGCGGTGGTACGGGCTGAAATCATCGCC
Organism: uncultured Nitrospiraceae bacterium; assembly: GCA_964576045.1. Taxonomy (GTDB): domain Bacteria; phylum Nitrospirota; class Thermodesulfovibrionia; order Thermodesulfovibrionales; family UBA9159; genus CAZNTS01. Next base: position 1,968 of record CAZNTS010000199.1, read on the forward strand.
ACTACTATCCAGAAGAGAGCCTTTCCTTCAGGTACACCTTTGGCAGCGATAAAAGCCGCGGTGAGCGCAAAGGGGAGGGCGAACACGGAATGAGAAAACTTTATCATCCTCAGATAGAGAACCGTTTTTTCAAAAAGATTACTTATCATTGCGCCCTGCGTGCCATTCTTTTGTTCCAGCCCGTCCTCTCCCCTCATGCCAGCCCCGTTCTTGACAGAGTGTGAATTAGACCCCCGCAGAGGAAAATGAGTGTCTCAATGTCGATGAACTCCGTAGTCACGGAGTCAAATAGCGTCGTCAGCGACGAAGGGAACTCCCCATCGCTGCGACGATACAAAATGAGCGCTCTTACCTTTGGCAGAAGATCGAGGGACCACACATTGTCCGCAGAAAACTCTTTCGACTTCTCAGCGCCAAGCCGTTCGAGAGCTGAAGCCGTGCCAAAGGGGTCCCGGTCCATCAACTCTCTCAAAGGTTCTTCGTATTCTCTCTCAAAACTCGCAACCTTGACAAATCCGCCCTTAAGATCGGAAAAAGATACCCACTTTCCACTGAACTCACCCTTCCCCTTGTTCCTTACATAATTGAGAAGCAATATCTTGATCCATTTGTTCTTGGTCTCGGGAGTAACCGCTCCATCTCTGCCAATCATGTATTCTCGACCCAAGCACCGTACGACCAACGCGTCGCCTCTCACTTCGCACCCAAGCCCGGGAGCGATCTCCCGGAAGTTGACACTTGAGACCTCATGCATGAGAGACTTGATTAGCTCATCGCGCCAATCTCCCTGAACAAGCAGGGACTTTATGGCTTTGCCTTTGTCCGGCTCGATGTATCTGCATTGCTCAAGCCGATCAGGATTGCCACCGAGAGAAACAGCAAAGGACATGCACGTCTTTGGAGTGCATTCTCCGCAATTGATCTTCGGTAAGAGCTTATAAATATCGAGAGGCTTCATTACAAAGTGGGTATCAC
>CAZNTS010000200.1:0-4703 GCA_964576045.1 uncultured Nitrospiraceae bacterium
TGCAAAGGACGACTCGAATGAGAAAAAAAGTTTCGATAATCGGTGCCGGAAATGTGGGCGCGTCCACTGCGCAGCTCATTGCCCGCGACGGCATTGCTGACGTCGTGCTGTATGATATCGTGGAAGGTGTGCCGCAGGGAAAGGCCCTGGACATGGCAGAGGCATGCCCCCTGTGGAATTCGTCTGTCTCAGTGAAGGGTACTAATAGTTATGGTGATACGGCCGGTTCCGATGTGATAGTAGTTACAGCCGGTATTCCCCGTAAGCCTGGAATGAGCAGGGACGACCTTCTTAAGACAAACGCGGGGGTTGTCGGCTCGGTGGTTTTAGAGACATCGAAGCTTTCTCCCGAAGCCGTGATGATAGTCGTCACAAATCCTATGGACGTGATGGCGTATGTAGCCTGCAAGACCTCCTCGTGCGATCCGCACAGGGTTTTTGGGATGGGTGGAGTTTTAGACTCATCTCGGTTCAGGGCATTCATCTCTCTTGAACTTGGCGTTTCTCCCTCCGATGTGGAGGCCCTCGTTATGGGGGGCCACGGAGACCAGATGGTTCCTTTGCCCCGGTACACTACTGTAAAAGGCGTCCCTCTTACCAAAATACTGCCAGCGGAGAAAATCGTTTCTCTTATAGATAGAACGAGGAACGGCGGGGCAGAGATCGTTTCCCTTCTAAAGACCGGGAGCGCCTACTATGCCCCTGCTGCCGCCACCTACCAGATGACCAGGGCGGTGCTGTTTGATGAGCAGAGGATAGTCCCCTGTTCCGCCTACCTTGATGGTCAGTATGGTGTCAGCCAGGTGTATGTTGGTGTTCCTGCCGTGCTCGGTGGCGGCGGTATTGAAAGAGTGATAGAGCTTGAGCTAAATGAAGAAGAGAGGGCCGAATTCGAGAAGTCCGTTTCGGCAGTAAGGGCCCTCATGGAAAAGATTGCGCTTTAATAGTGTAAGAGGGGAAGGAACGTGGAGATGTACGAAGAGGAAAACGAGCAGACACTTGTATTGATAAAGCCGGACGCCCTTAAGAATTCTTTAACAGGATTCGTGCTTTCTCAGCTTTCAGAGTTTCATACCGGCTTGCGTTTTGCGGGAGCAAAGATTGTCCATGTGAGCAGGATGCTTGCTGAGGAACACTATGCTGAGCACCAAGGGAAGGTATTTTATCCTTCACTGATCGAATACATTATGGGACTAATTCATTATCCCGATGAGCCCCGTAAGCGTAGGACGATAGCCCTTGTCTACCAGGGTGAGGGCGCCGTGAAGAAGATAAGGGACATCTGCGGACCGACGAACCCCCATGTGGCTCGGGAAAAAAAACCTGGTTGCATACGTGCACTAGGAACAATCGTTCCGCTCAAGGATGCCGAAGGAAACGATATCGGCGAGAGGATGGATAATCTCATTCATGCCTCGGCTTCTGAGGGCGAGGCAGAACGGGAGATAAAACTGTGGTTCAGACCGAGCGATTTCCCTCCTTTCATGCGTTCTTTCCCGACGGAGGTTAATGAAGAGAATTATTATTTTTTCAAGAACGGTAAGTTCTTCATGACTCACGAGCCGGGGAGTATCTGCCTGATTGCGCCAGGCGATGTCGTCTGGAAGTCCGATCTGGAAGTGTTACGAAATCTATGTCAAGAGCCCGCTGGTTCGACTTTGTCGGGAGCGGTTGCGGCCAAGTACCTCATCAACTATACCATCGAAAAGTAATACGGCATAAGACGAGAAGGGACAGCTGCAAAACACGACATGCGACCTGCCGTCATTTGTTTCTCGGTTGACAATCTCCATGAAAAAGCCTTATTATTTTTTCAGGAGGTTTTATATGTTTGAGAAGTTTACGGACAGAGGAAGAAAGATAATTATCTATGCAAGGGAAGAGGCTGAGAAGAGGCAGAATGACTATCTTGGAACCGAGCACCTTCTGCTGGCACTCCTGAGAGAGGAAGACAGCCTTCCCGTTGCGATACTGAAAAAGATGGGTCTTTCAATAGAAGACCTCTATATGGAAATAGAGAGAAATCTTCCGTCCGGCACGAACATTCTGACATTCGGAGATATTCCTTTTACGCCCCGCGCGAAGAAGGTCCTGGAACTGGCAGTGGAAGAGGCGCGGCTACTCGGTCACAACTATATTGGAAGCGAGCATCTGTTGCTCGGCATTATCAGGGAAGAGGAAGGTATCGCGGGGAAAATACTGCGGGCCTTTGGTGCTAATCTCTTGGGTGGCCGTCAACTGACCATCAACCTTTCACTGAGGACTCAGACGAATGTAAAGGAGAAGCGGAGCACCACACCCGCCCTTGATGAATTTGGTCGTGACCTGACTCAGCTTGCCCGCACAGGGAAGCTCGACCCAGTCATCGGCAGAGAGGACGAGATTGAGCGAGTGCTCCAGATCCTCGGTAGAAGGATCAAGAACAATCCAGTCATTATAGGAGAACCGGGTGTGGGCAAGACGGCCATTGTCGAAGGGCTTGCCCAGAAGATAGTCGCGGGAGAGGTTCCTGAAAATCTTATTGGAAGACGCATTGTTTCTCTTGACCTCGGTGCTCTCATTGCCGGCACGAAGTATAGGGGGCAGTTCGAAGAGAGACTGAAGATTGTGATGAAGGAGATCACACAGTCCGACAACGTGATACTCTTCGTAGACGAACTGCATACCCTTATCGGAGCGGGAGCGGCCGAGGGCTCCGTTGATGCGTCGAGTATGCTGAAGCCCGCTCTTTCTAGGGGCGAGATACAGTGCATTGGGGCCACCACACCTGACGAATACAGGAAGTATATAGAGCGTGACGGTGCGATGGAGAGGAGGTTTCAGCCCATTTACGTGCAGCCCCCTACAGTGGAGAATACAGTGGATATCCTTAGGGGATTGAGGTCGAGGTACGAGGCTCATCACAGGGTGAAGATAAGCGATGATGCGGTGGAAGCTGCGGTGAAATTATCTGACAGGTATATTACGGACCGCTATCTTCCGGACAAGGCCATTGATGTCATCGATGAGACTGGTTCGAGGATAAAACTTAAAAGATACATGCCTCCCGCCGAATTAAAGGAGATGGAATATGATCTGGCGAGACTCTCCCGGGAGAAGAACCTCTATGTGAAGCTCCATGATATCGATAGGGCAACGAGTGCTCGCGGAGAGGAAGATAGGTTGAAGCGGGTGTATGACCAGACTCAGAGAAAATGGAAGGAAGACATGGGTAGGGAGATACCCGTGGTGAGAGAAGATGATGTCGCGTACACCGTGTCCAAAATGACCGGGGTACCGCTCTTTAAGCTTGAGGAACAGGAGTCTGAGAAGCTTATAAGGATGGAGGAAGAACTCCATAAAAGGATAGTCTCGCAGGAGGAAGCGATACGGGCCATTTCAATGGCGATAAGGAGGTCAAGAGCAGGTGTGAAGAGCAAGAAGAAACCTATCGGCTCTTTCTTCTTCCTCGGGCCAACAGGAGTTGGGAAGACTGAGCTTGCGAAGGCCCTTGCGGAATTTCTTTTTAACGATGAGAACGCATTGGTGAAGATAGATATGTCTGAATACATGGAGCGCTTTAACGTGTCCAAGCTCACAGGAGCGCCTCCCGGATATGTGGGATACGAAGAAGGCGGACAACTCACCGAAAAGATAAGGAAGAATGCCTATTCAGTTGTTCTGTTCGATGAGATCGAAAAGGCGCATCCGGATGTGTTCAACATCCTCCTGCAGGTACTGGATGAGGGGGTGCTTACCGACAGCTACGGTAGAAAAGTCGATTTCAGGAATACGGTCATCATCATGACTTCGAACCTTGGTGCTCGCATAATCGAAAAGGCGACCCCCCTCGGTTTCCACAGGTCGACCGCAGGCGACGCTTATCATAAGATGAAGGATAATGTTCTGAACGAGCTCAGAAAGACATTCAATCCCGAGTTCCTGAATCGTGTGGACGAACTAGTGGTTTTCCACTCACTTGAGAAGGAACATCTGTTATCAATCATCGATCTCCTAGTTAACGAACTGAACAGGCAACTCGTCGAACAGGAGCTTTTCATCGAGTTGGACAAAGAGGTCAAAGAATGGATCATCGAAAAGTATTATCAGCCCACCTATGGTGCGAGGCCCATGCGACGGGCGATTCAGAAGGAGATCGAGGACCCGCTCTCAGAATATCTGCTAAAGGGCAAGTTCAGATCGGCACACAAGATAAGAGTGACCCTTGAGGCGAATGTCCCCGTGATCGCGGAAGCAGATGACGCGGCGATGCTCACTGGGGTCAATTGATGCGTAGGGGTATCTCTCCGGTCTGATACTTGTTCATGTGCACTTCGGACAGGACATCTTGCCATTATTTTAGGGGTATTTTTAGTGGTATGTGGAAATGAAGATTAAAGTCTTGGTAGTCATCCTACTTCTACTGGCAGCTGGCCTAGTCCTTGTTGTAGGGGTCAGGAAGCAGGAGCAGAAGGCCCCGGTGGTTGTCGTTGGTCTTAATGCCCCGAAACTTTTTCTTAATGATCCTTCGGGGAAACCTTACAGTAGTCCAGAACTTAAGGATTCCGTTGTTTTTGTAAACTTCTGGGCTACTTGGTGCGAGCCGTGCAGGGAAGAGATGCCGTCCATCCAGTCCCTTTACAATCAGCTCAGGGATGCGAAGGGATTCCATATGGTGACGATTCTTTACAGGGACGATTATCAGAGAGCTCTGGCATATATGA
>CAZNTS010000201.1:0-2869 GCA_964576045.1 uncultured Nitrospiraceae bacterium
TATCTGTTAGTATTTGCAGATGTCTGACGATGTGAAGAGGGCCGGTCTTCTGCTCAGGGTATTTGCAAAGGTCCTTGATTTTATCCTTATTGCTGCGGTAGCTGAAATGGTTCCAAAGGCGGGTTATTATGCGGGCTTGGCGTATCTCCTCATCAGTGATGGTCTCTTCGATGGCAAGAGTATCGGGAAATTGCTCACAGGTCTGAGGGTGGTGTCGGCAGCTGGTCATGAACCGTGTTCTGTGAGGGAATCAATCATGAGAAATGCTCTCCTGGGTGCAGGACTCGTATTGTATAAATTGCCCTGGATAGGGTGGCTATTTCTGGCCTTCATCTCTGCTGTTGAGTTTTTGATACTTCTGGGAAGCAAGAACGGGATGCGGTTGGGAGACGAACTCGCTGGCACTTTGGTGATCGAGAGAGTGAGACGCAATGTCAGGCAGGAGGTATAATGCTTTTTCATAAATTGATAGGAATGTTTTCCAATGACCTTGCGGTGGACCTTGGGACGGCAAATACCCTTGTCTATGTGAAGGGAAAGGGGATTGTATGCAATGAGCCGTCCGTTGTTGTTGTGAGGAAGGACGACAAGAAGACGATTGCAGTCGGTGCGGACGCAAAAAAGATGCTTGGCAAGACACCTTCAAATATCATTGCTATAAGGCCGATGAAGGATGGGGTGATTGCTGATTTTGACGCAACAGGGGAGATGCTGAAGTACTTCATTAAGAAAGTCCATAACAGGAAGACGTTTCTCTCGCCAAGAGTCATTATAGGTGTACCATCGGGTATAACCCAGGTCGAGCAGAGGGCGGTGAAGGACGCTGCACAGGCTTCGGGAGCGAGGGAGGTTTATCTTATCGAAGAGCCAATGGCAGCAGCCCTCGGAGTGAATCTTCCCGTGGGGGAACCCTCTGGGAACATGATTGTCGACGTTGGCGGTGGAACTACGGACATAGCGGTCATATCCCTCGACGGTATTGTATATAGCAAGGCGGTGAGAGTCGGAGGAGATAAGATGGACGAGGCTGTCATCGCATACATCAAGAGAAAATATAATCTTCTCATCGGGGACAGGACCTCCGAACAGATAAAGATCGAGATCGGTTCAGCGTGTGTAGTAGACCCTGACATCACAAGGACCATGGAGATCAAGGGAAGGGACCTAATCTCCGGCATTCCCAAGACTATTGTGGTCACCGAGACTGAGATCAGAGATGCCTTGCATGAGCCCGTGAGCGTAATCCTCGATACCATCAAGGTCACCCTTGAAAACACGCCGCCTGAGCTCGCCGCAGACATAGTGGACAGGGGGATAGTCCTGGCAGGAGGGGGTGCGTTGCTTAGAGGGCTCGACGCCCTTATACGTGAGGAGACAGGTCTTCCTGTTATCGTGCCTGACGACCCGCTTACTGCGGTCGCGAGAGGAGTGGGCAAGATGCTTGACGAACTGGAGCTGTTGAAGAAAATAGCAATAACCTGATGCCCATCCGTCGCCTTTTCCCCCTTTTTCTGCTCTTAATCTTATCGTTGACTCTCATGATATACCAGAGTAATAGAGGGGCGATTGTGCCCTTCAGAACTGTCGATGCCGTTCTGGACAATATCAATGAGGGTATCCATTCCATTTCAGCCTCGGTGAAAGAGCCTTTTAGGAAAATCATGATAAGGGACGAAGAGAACAGGCGGCTCAGGGAGGAGAATAACAGGCTTAAACAGGAACAGCAGAGATACAGAGACGTTTTCTTCGAGAACGGAAGACTGAGGGATCTCCTTTCTCTCAAGGAGAAGGAGCGGAGATACGTCACCACAGCGAGCATTGTTTCAAGGGGGCTGGACCGTTGGTCGAATGCTGTGGTCATCGAAAAGGGTACACGTGACGGTATTAGAAAGGATATGGCTGTTATTGCTCCGGCAGGTCTCGTAGGCAAGGTATCCGTGGCAGGAGATACTTATGCTTCAGTATTACTGTTAAACGATATCAACTTCTCCGCTTCGGTAAGAGTCCAGGAGACCAGGATGGAAGCGATACTGTCGGGAACAGGTGGAAAGCGCTGCATCTTGAAGTACATCCCGCACGAAGAAGAGATTAAGGAAGGAGAGGTGGTGGTCACCTCGGGATTCGATGACCTTTTTCCCCAAGAGATACCTGTTGGCTATGTTTCGCGTGTAACAAAAAAAGGCGCGAGCATCTTTCAGGACGTGGAGGTCACACCTTTTCAGGACTTGACGAAGCTGGAAGAGGTGATGATAGTAAGCCGATGAAGGCACTACTGGTGACAATTAGTGTTATAGCCTCTCTTGTCATTCAGTCACAGATATCTATTTTTGGGGTTACACCTAACATGACGGTGGTAGTGGCCTATTATCTGGGTATCAAGAGCGGCGCAATCAAGGGAATGGCCCTCGGTTCGATAATCGGGATTATTGAAGACAGTGTAAGTGGCGGTATCTTGGGGCCGAACCTTATGGGGAAAGGCATGGTCGGTTTTCTCGGCTCCTTTAGTGCGGGTAGCCTGTTTATGTGGACTCCCCTGCTGGGGGTGATTTCGATCTTTGTTCTCACCGTACTGGATGGAGGGGTCGTGTACCTGTCACGAAGTATATTCGGAACTGCGCCGGGATCGTTGTCCTGGGTGGTCTTCACGCTCGTGGCACAAGGGTTCCTGAACGCGGGTCTAGGGATTCTCATAAAGCCTCACAATGTCGACTAACGGGAATTCATCAGAAAAGATCCTGCTGGCAGGATATGTCATCATCGCCCTTTTCTTTATTCTGGCCATACGGTTGTGGCAGCTCCAGATCCTACAGGGAAGTGAATACAGGAAATTGTCCGAAGAGAATCGGCTCCGTATCGTCAGAATCGCAGC
>CAZNTS010000202.1:0-4454 GCA_964576045.1 uncultured Nitrospiraceae bacterium
AGTACTGAACATAACCGGATCAGGTCCCACACCTCTTGTGAGTGGTACGGTGCGGGGTACAGACCTCGCTGTAGAAGGTGTTGCAATGGATATTGCCTCATGCTACTTTTCTTACGACTATAAGACCTTTGCCGTCAAGGATGTTCTAGTGAAAAGCGGCGGGTCTAGTCTGGCTGGCAAAGGAAGTATTTCTGATGACGAAAAGTTCGGTTTCGTTATTACGTCCGGCAAGGTCTATTTGAGAGATCTACCTATAAAGGATGCTCCACAGGAGGCATATATTTCGTTCAGAGCCGATGGGGAAGGCACTATAGCCAATCCCCGGATCGAAATGGACGGTACCGTGCACGGGGGTAAATACAAGGAAGCGGATCTCGGGGCCGGAACGATCAGGGCGTCGGTGAAGGAAAAAACACTTGCACTGGACCTGAGCGCTCTTGATGGCAGGGTGACATTGAACGGCAGCGCCAGCCTTCAAGGAGAGATACCCTGGACCGCGCATCTTGACCTGAAGTCGGGCAGGTACGACTTCATGATAACCTCCATTTTCAAGGAGATCCCAGAAGACTTTCTTATGAATATGAAAGGCTTTGCAGATATGACCGGTGACAAGAAACATTTTGCCGCCAAGGCAGTCATCAGCCAGTTGAACGTGGCCGGCTACGGGAACAGTTTTTCCAACGATTCCGATATCCGGTTCGAGGTGAAAGAGAGGAACGTTGCCTTTTCTACGGTCAGAATGAGAAGCGGAACCAGTTCTTTCAAGGCCTCCGGTGACCTGGATATAGGCAAGGGTTACAACCTTGTTCTGGAGGGCAGTTCATCACTTGCCCTCTTGAAGGGGCTCTCGAAGAGGATCGATGTGATAAGGGGAGAGGCTGGCTTCGTGTTCTCGCTCACGGGGAAATGGGACAATCCAAGAATTAACGGTGGCGTTACCGTCTCGAATGCAGTCTTTGGCATGAAGGACATCCCCTATCGGCTCAGCGGTGCAAGCGGTTATCTCTATATGGATGAGGACAGGATCATCGTGCAAAAGCTCTCGGGCAAAGCAGGGGGAGGCGATGTGGATATTGCAGGGGTCGCCATTCTTCAGGGATTTACGATGAAGAAGTTCTATGTTAATGCCACTATGAGTAACATTGGAGTAAACATCTCAAAGGAGTTCACCGCTAATTTCGGCGGGAACGTTGCGTATACAGGGACGCCCGATTCTCAGACGCTGAGCGGAGAAATCAAGGTCAATCGCGCTCTATATAGGGAGCCAGTCCAATGGCAAGCCGCCCTACTCAAGGCAAAAGCAGTCGAAAGACCCAGGGGTGAGATGGGAATGCTTGAAAGAACGCAGCTGAATATCAGGATGCAGGGGACCGATAACATCATTGTGAACAACAACATAGCACGGGCATCTTTAAGCGCCGATCTTGTCCTGCGAGGGACAGCCGCCAATCCAGTGGTCCTTGGTCGGGTCGACACAAGGGGAGGGATTGTATACTTCAGAAACAACGAATTCAGGATACTTAATGCTACTGCCGATTTTGCTGATCCGAAGCGTATCAATCCCACGATGAACATAACTGCAGAGACCAGAACCACAATAGAAGGGTACACTGTCCGGCTGATCCTCGAGGGCACAATAGAGCATTTCAACCTCACCCTTTCTTCTACTCCCTCCCTGGATCAGATCGAGATACTCAACCTGCTCACTGTCGGCACTACCTCAACTCAACCCAATGGTATCCAGAGCGGAATCAGCACCAGTACCGCCACGTCATTTCTCACCGGCCAGATCCAAGACATCGCACAGGAAAGGCTGCGAAGCATCACGGGCATCGATAGAATAGGGGTTGAGTCGGATGTCTCCAGAGTGACTGGCAAATCAGAACAACGGCTGACGGTTTCGAAGAGGCTTCTCGGAGACAGGGTTTCCGTGACCTATTCCACTGCTCTCGGTTCCGTGGCTACTGATATAATCAGTATTGAATATAACATCGGTAACAATGTTGCACTTGTCGGCGAGAGGGACGAAGTGGGGGCCCTGGGCGGAGAAATCAAGTTCCGCTTTGGATTCAAATGAGATATTCGACGGTCGGTCCCTCCCGGTTGCTTATTATTCTTTTTCATTGTGCATTCCTGTTCGTTCAGACGTCCATTTCGGCGGCCGACTCCGGTCCCGAGAACCCGATAAAAGATATCAACGTCGAGGGACTTTCTTCAATAAGCAGGGAAGAATTCCTTGATCTCATGGACATAAAAGTTGGTGAGGGTCTCGATCCCCAGAAAGTCAGGACCGGGATAAAGCGTGCTTTTTTCAAGGGCATCTTTGAGGACATCGAAGTTTATGCGGAGAAAGATAGAACCGAGGTGAGAATTGAGGTTAAGGAAAGAGACCACATCGGCGAAGTGAATGTTACAGGGAACGAGTATTTCTCCGGCCGCCAGATACGAGGTATGTTTCCGGCGAAGAAGGGTCATATACTCCGCGCAGACCTTCTCGATGACGCGGTTAGGCAGTTGAGAGAGAGGCTCGTGGAGAGGGGGTTCCCCAATGCTGTGGCTTCAGTCGAAATCTCTTCGGCATCGAGGCTGTATGAAAAAAATCTGACGGTTACGGTCCACGAGGGTATACCTCTCAGGATAGAGCGGATTGTGGTCGTTGGCGCGGAGGAAGACGAGATAAAAGGACTGATGCATACTGCAGAAGGGGACGCATATGACATGACCATGCTGCCGAAGGACATGGAGAAGATCAGGGGTTACTATAAGGGAATGGGGTACCTGCATCCTGATGTTTCATTCAGGTTTGCTGACCGCAGGCTGGAGATCGGGGTAAACAGGGGGAAAAAGCTCATGGTTCATTTTGAAGGCAACACAATATACGGGTCTGGCCGTCTCATGAAGGAAATGCCTTTTCTCGATGCTGGTGAAGTGAGGGATGACCTCATCGAGGATGCTGAACGAAAGATCTCTTCTCTCTACTACAATAAGGGGTACGCTTCCGTCCAGATTGCTCCGGTGTTGTCGGAAGCGACCCCTGAAATGACGGAAATAACATTCTTTATTTTCGAGGGAGAACGCGTTACCGTGGACGGTCTGCAATTTCCGGGCATGACCCTGCCCGAAAAGAACCTGAAGGCCGTTTTGCCCCTCAAAGAAGGTGATGATTATAATCCTGATCTCCTTTCTTCCAATCCCGATGTGGTACGGGAGTTCTATATCGCTCTTGGATATCTCGGCGTAGAGGTGGAATCACCGGAGGTACATATCGATCAGAACAAGGCGACCATCACTATCGGTGTCAAAGAAGGCAGCAAGACGGTTATCGACAATTTGGAGGTTGTCGGCGTGAATTCCCTTCCTGCCGACGATGTGCGAAAGGCGATGAGACTAAAACAGGGAGAACCATACAATGAAGTGGATATGGCGGATGCCAGGTTGCGAGTAGTGGACCTCTACCAGGAGAAGGGATTTCTAGATGTCTCGGTAACCCCGAAAGTGGAGATCTCAGGGGAACGAGCGAGGATAACTTTCGAAATACAGGAAGGGGAGAGGACGTTTTTTGGCAAGACGATCATCACTGGCAATACGGGGACGAAGAGGGAGGTCATCGAGAGGGAATTGCTGCACAGGGAGGCTGCTCCGTTCAATTTCAGTATTATCGCAAAGGAGAGGCAGAAGCTCAACAAGCTTGGCCTGTTCTCCGATGTGCGCATAGAGCCGCTCGAATCTTACGATCACCGGCGCGATATCCACATCGAAGTTGTGGAGGGAAACCCGGGTTCAGTGGATTTCGGATTCGGATACAATAACTTTGACAAGTTCACGGGATTTATCGATATAGGGTACTCGAACCTCTTTGGTATGAACAGGAAAGTCTCCCTCAGGCTCGCATATAACACGCTCGAAAGACTTTATTCTCTTAATTATGCTGACCCTTGGTTTATGGGAAGATCGTTGATGTTCAAAGGAACAGTGTTTTATGATGAGAGGGATGAAAAGAATATAGACACCAATGTGGTCATGTACAGGTATCGAAAGCAGGGGATATCTGTTGGAGTCGAGAAGCAATACAGCAGCACGTTGAAGGGTGAGCTCTATTACGAATATGTTCTTGCAGACACATTGGATGTGCAGCCTGACATCATACTCACCGATAAAGATACGGGCAAACTCGGCATAAGCAGCTTTCGTCCAGGCATCACTTATGATACAAGGGACAATCCCTTTGATCCGAGGAATGGCATACTTGCAGGGTTGACGATGAAACTTGCGTCCTCGGCTTTTTTTTCTGACACGAGTTTTGCGAAAGTGGTGTTCAATGGCAGTCTCTATCATGAAATATCGAAGCCATTTGTGCTGGCTGCAGCGTTCCGGTTTGGTGCAGCAGAGGCTTGGGGTTCTTCCGAAATACTCCCCCTAGTGGAGAGGTTTTTTCTCGGGGGCAGAAATTCCGT
>CAZNTS010000203.1:0-2599 GCA_964576045.1 uncultured Nitrospiraceae bacterium
GGGCGGCCTGCTGAAAAGGATTTCTGCGAAGCGCCGTGCGTCTTGCTCAAACTTCGGACGCTCTGCAACTGTGTAGCCATCCCCCATGATCAGGAGATCGACTTTGCTTGCCGGCTCGCCGTTCTTTTGGATGGTAAGGAGCGGACCGGGATAAGGCGGAAGGGAGTTGTCGATGAACTTGTTCTTGGGATTGATGGTATTGGTCCAAATCTCGCGAAATTCGCCTTCCTCGCGCTTCTTAAGCACGATCTTTACCGGCGCGTCAGGCGCCGGGAAGCGCAACGACTCCGAGAACGTCCGGCTAGCATTCTTGGCTTCATCGGTTGTGATCCACTCGGCGAAGACAGAGCTGAAACCACGCGAGTAAAGCAGGCGGTTGCTGGCTTGGTCGCGGACTTCGAAGAAGTAATTCCCCAGATTCGTGTCATCGATAAACTTGGCGGGATCTCCGGGCCATGGCAGCGGCTCGATCACGACTCGATCTACCGCGAAGCTTTCGTGTGCAGTGTTGCCGGTGTGGTAGTAATCCAAACGCATGGTCGGGGGCGACGCAAGAGCGTAAAAGCAGAAGAGCAAAATCGGAATAAGCAGGAATAGTCGACGTTTCATGTTCAGAATTCTAGGAGAACTGACGCCCGAAATACAGAAGGCTCGTCGTGGCCATGTGCCGAGTCTGGCACCTGCTGCCGGATGCCTTTGCTATTCTTGGCTGTGCGCCAGATTCACAACCGCGCCTGGCTCCTGATGCTTCTTTCCGCCGGGCTGCAGATTCTGATCTTTCCCCTGCCGAACTTTTACATTCTCTGTTGGGTCGCACTGACACCTTTGCTGGTTGCCCTGTTGCGGGCGCGGCAGCCGGACACGCTGCAACTACGAGAAGGCGTAAAGTTGCTTCCTGCGAAACCTCTTCAAGCATTCGTGCTGGCGTACTCTTGTGGGATTCTGTGGTATGGCGGCACGTGTTATTGGATCTATAAAACCATGCGCCAATACGGCGGCGTGAATGCGCCTGCAGCCGTTGGAATCCTGATTCTTTTTTGCCTTTATCTCGCCATTTATCACGGAGTCTTCGGCCTGCTTATCAGTTTGCTGGCCGATGGCAGCCCATTCAGCCGCAGGGCGCTGCTGCTGGCTCCCGTCGCATGGGTCGCGGTCGAACTGGCCCGAACCCGCATTACTGGATTCCCCTGGGATCTGCTCGGCACGACTCAGGTGGACAACATCCCACTGGCTCGCATCGCAACTGTAACCGGAGTCTACGGTCTTTCATTCGAAATCATGATCGTCAGTTCGGCGTGGGCCGCGGCCTTTCTGGTTCGCCGTGACAAGCGCGGGCCACTATTGCTGGTTGCGGCTGCCGCCGCTGTGGTATTACAGGCCGGACGGCTGGTGCCTGCGCCCATGCTTGCTGCCGACCGAGTCGCCACCCTCGTGCAAGCGAACGTCCCCATTCTCGAGGGATCCGACTGGACGAGAGATTACTTCAATACGACCCTGAACGAATTGAGTGCGCTCAGCCTGAGTCCGCAAGGCGCTCAGCAATCTAAGCCTGACCTAATCGTCTGGCCGGAATCGCCTGCGCCTTTTTATACCAGCGATCCTGTATTCCGCAGCCCTGTCAGCAATGTCGCGCGCCAAGCGAATACCTGGGTGCTGGCCGGCAGCATAGGGATCAACAGTGCCAGCCAGTATCCGGCGCAGCCCATACGAGTCTACAACTCTGCTCCGCTAGTTAGCCCCACAGGCAACTGGGTTTCGCGATATGACAAAGTCCATCTTGTGCCTTTTGGTGAATATGTGCCGTTCAAGCGCCTGTTTGCATTTGCCGGAGGCTTGACCAAAGAGGTTGGGGACTTTTCACCCGGAACTTCTCGCACGCCGCTCGATGCGGATGGTGCTAAGCTGGGCGTTTTTGTTTGCTATGAGTCCATTTTCCCCGATGAAGTTCGTCAATTCGCAGCCCTGGGAGCTCAGATCTTGGTAAACATCTCCAACGATGGCTGGTACGGCGATAGCGGCGCCTATGCACAGCATCTCAAACAGGCTCGCATGCGGGCCGTCGAAAATGCACGCTGGCTGCTGCGAGACACAAACACCGGAGTTACGGCTTCGATTGATCCTTACGGGAGAATCGTCGCCAGCGTTCCGCGCAAAGTGCGGACCGCGCTGCAAGCCCGATACGCGCTATCCGATGCAACCACGTTCTACACACGTCACGGCGATTGGTTCGCATATCTGTGTGCGATAATTTGTGTGGGGGCGCTGGTCGTGCGCTTCTTAATCCGTGAGAAGGCAGAGCGATAGCCATGGTCGAAGAACTGGAACAGGAATACGGAACTTTGAGAGAAAAGGTCCGCGAACTTCGGGAGTACCTTTGACGCCGGCAAACTGCGCCCGCAGTTAGCCGAGATCGAGAAGCAAACCGCCGATCCAAACTTCTGGTCGAATCCCCAAAAATCTCAGCAGGTGATGCGCGAGAAAAAACGCCTAGACGATATGTTGGCTACCGAAGCCGACCTCGTCCGGCGGACCGACGATATCTCTGCGTACTTCGAATTGGCCCGCGAAGGCGAAACCGTCGATGCCGATTTGCGCCGCG
>CAZNTS010000204.1:0-2740 GCA_964576045.1 uncultured Nitrospiraceae bacterium
CTGGCTTTTTTACCTCTGGCTGGCGCTGTTCACCCCCCTCGCCTTCACCAGCTTCGCAGATCTCAGGTACCGGCATTTCGATTTCGCCGCCTGGGAAGGCGCCAATTACTTGCTCGTGCCCCTGGCTGCCCTGGTGTCTTATATCGTCTTAAAGAAATCCGTCGAGCCCCAGGCGCGGCCTTCAGCCGAAGGGGACTCATGACCGGGATTGCCGCCGTGGGCTCTACCATCTTCGCCATGATTGCCAGCACCCGGGCTGAACCGCCGGAATGGGAGACACAAATTGAGATTGTTGCGAAAGTCCTTTGAGGGGAGAGCCGGGGGGCCACAGGCCCCCCGGCTCTCCTCTCCCAAACCCCCTCCCCAACCAAATATATTATCAGAACTTTCCTCCTCCTGGCTGCTCTGCTTCACATTTCTGACACTTCATAGAAGCCATCCCCCTAAACCGCGTCATCCGGACAAATGCTGATCAACAGCCTGGTGTCACCTATTCCAGATCATTCAGGTCATGCTCCAACCCCATTTTGGCCTACTTCCTAATCGTTTCTGAGACATTTAGCCTCTTTTTGAGTATTTGCGCCATCCGCAGGCCCAACGCCGTGCAGGTCCAGACGCACGGCAACCCCATGGGCTCAGGAAACGCGGCGGTGTCGCATATAAAGAGGTTCTTGATCTTGCTCTCGAAGTTCGTGTCCACATGATCCCCGATGCGCACCGAGGCGCAGGGGTGGGCGGCAAGCGGCTTACACGAGAAGATGTCAGTACAGCCAGCAGCCTGGAGGATCTTGGTGGCGTGTGCCTCCCCCTGCTTGAGCTTCTTCCAGTCACTCGCGATCAAGGGTTTGGAGAAAGAGCCGTCGTCGTAAATCGTTCCCCCGAGATCATCCTTGGTTTTTGTCATGATGCCCACGGCCCGGCCGAACTTCCAGAACTTGGGTAGGTAGGACCAGCCTCCCCCCAACGTGGCGCTGGCCAAGTACATGGCCCAGGTATGCATGAGGGGAGAAAGCACGAAGCCGTCGCCCTCCAGATAGCTGTCATCGAAGATCCCCATATCGATATCTCTCACGGTAGAGTTTTCTTTGCTGAAACCGTAAGTGACCCATAATGGGTCGACCCCGAACTTGTCCCCGGCCTCCTTGATGCCGGATCTTCTCAGGATTAGTGGCGACGCCAGGCCTCCGGCACAGAGTATGACGGTTTTGCCATAATACTTTTTGCCTTTCTCGGTCTCCACCCCGACGGCCTCACCCTGCTCAACCAGCGCTTTAGTCACATCAGCCCGGGTCACCAGATGCGCCCCGTTTGCCTAGCCTTTTCCACCGGCACACGGCCGCTCCATTTGGCGTCATTGGGGCAACCTTTAATGCACGCGCCTCCGGTACATTTGGCTGGATCGATGAACTTTTGAAACTTCCGGAAGTTGTATCCCAGGCTATTGGCCACCTCCATCAACCGCATCTGGCCCTGTCCCACTAGGTGGTCGGGAAGACCGTCCACGATCCCCATGTATACGTGTGCCTCCTGAAGCTCCTGGCTCAGGTCGAGACCCACCTTCTCGAACAGACCCGGATATGGTGGAGATGCCGAACCGCAACTCATCACTGCGGTCCCTCCCACCGTGATGGCCCGAGCCACAATCATGCCCTCTTTGGTGGATAGGAGGCCCAGTTTATCAAAGAGCAATAAGCATGGAATCTGTTTGCCTAATAGCCACTTTGGGTGATATGCTCCTTTCTCCAGCATGAGAACCTTCAGGCCGCTCTCGCTCATCTGGTGAGCAATAGTGCCTCCAGCGGGCCCGGTACCTACGACGATCACATCGTAATGTTTTTCCAAGGTCCGATTATCGACCATTTTCACTCTCCTATAAGATGAAGATCTGCTTCATCTTTGCGATGGCTATTGCCGGGTGGGATAGCCCACACAGCTTAATCCACAGAAAATCTAATCGATTCTGATTTTGTCAAAGGGCCGGATAAACGGAGGGAGCGCTGTTGCGTCGGGGAGTAAAATCTCTGTGGCCCGTCTGTTCTACTCCTGTTTGATTAGAGAAAGGGTTTATCTGAGCCAGCACAGAATAGCTTCTCGTCTAAATTAATTATTCTGAGATTATGCGGCAGCCTCGGCTGCAGCGGTTCCAAAATGGTTTTTTAAGTCCCTTTGACCGAATAAAAAATCCCAAACGGTCCATTTCTCGAAGCCAATCGTTCCCGCAGGGGCCAAAATAGCACAACTCGGGGCTTAGAGTCAATTTTTTCCAGATTTCTGGCATACCAATCCCCTCAATGACCAAAACCTATCCGACTAGTAAGCCTATGGACCCCAGGCCAGCACCGCCTGGTAATGGTGAGCCAGGGGAAAAGCGGAGCTTGAGGGGAGGACAGGGGGCCTGTGACCCCCCGGCTCTCCCCTCAAAGGACTTTCTTCTGGGCTGCATATGACTGCGTTTCTTTTCCCCCAAGCCCGAGAAGAGATAAGGCTCCTTTCTGCTGCCACCTCCTGAGGTCCCAGGGGCCGCTATTTCTGCAGACTCAATCTTTCAGAATATTGTATAATATAGCAGAATGTCGAAAAGGGACTTTAAGCTGAGGCTGGGCTCTCTTTGCTATTAACCAAGAACTGTTAACCGAAAACTGAAAACCATCTTTTCGGGGGGTCAGCTAATGTGGGAATATTCGGAGAAGGTTATTGACCATTTTCTTCACCCCCGCAACGTGGGAGAGGTGGAAAATCC
>CAZNTS010000205.1:0-3138 GCA_964576045.1 uncultured Nitrospiraceae bacterium
CCACAGTAAATGCTATACATCGCTGAGAGTTAAATATAGCCATATCCAATATTATCTTCCCCCCAGGTAGCCTGCGTCGCATTATTTGTTGTCGTGGCCTCAGCTATTCAATGGACACATAATCTGATCGCGTCTGCGCAAAAGCTATACACATGGGGCATAACAAGATTTCAATGAAGGCGGGGACCGACCTAAAATTAGTCCCCGCCGATGAAGAAGGCTTTTCAAGATGGATTAGATAGCCGTCTCTCCTCTTTCGCCGGTTCTTATCTTGATGACCTCGCCTAGGGACATCACAAATATCTTTCCGTCACCGATCTGACCGGTCTTCGCCTTCTCCTCAATAGAGGAAACTACTTTTTGTAACAGCGCATCGGGTACAATAATCGCCAGTTTTATTTTTGGGATAAACGTGACGTCATATTCTGCTCCCCTGTAAAGTTCAATATGACCCTTCTGCCTTCCAAACCCTTTTGCTTCCGTAACGGTCATACCCTGAACTCCGAGATAGGTCAGTGCATCCTTTATCTCTTAAAGCTTAAACGGTTTGATGATCGCTTCTATCTTCTTCATCATCCTTCTCCCTTTCATCAACTGCGGTCGGCAGTTTTCCTGCCTCCGTTCAAAATAACACCAGTCTAAGAGACTGCTCGCCGCCTAGGTCCCTGGTATACAATGCTTTGTGCACTTTCTTATAGCACTCCGATAACGTTGCTTACTATTTTTGTATTGAAAAAGGTAATGAAGTAAATAACGCAGAACGGTTCTTCCCGAATGCTGCCGAATTTGGTATCATTTATTCAACGAAAGTTTTAACCGGTAATAAATAACCCTCAGTGGTAGAGAAGCTGAATGAATAGTGATGGAAACACCGCTCTCGATCACGGAGTCATTATGGAAGGACGGCATTCATAGCGGAGCCGCGAGTGAGCTATGGCGAACAATGGGAAACAGGCTCTGTCTATGGGGTGTTATCTTTAAAATCTTAAATTCATAAAGTAAGGAGTTTAATATGGCAAGCGCTGACGAGATAGGGCGTTATGGAAGGATAGAAGATTTTATCGCCCTTGCTAAGGAGGGAGACAAAGTTGATTTAGCCATTGAATTAAAAAAAGAGCTTGTCTCACAGAAAATTCCCCGAGGGCTTACCAGGGACATGAAAGACGAAATAGACATTTATCTTCTTACCGCGGATTATATTTTTAAAGTTGGAAAAGATATGCATATTGTTTCCAAGGTTTATGTGGCTGGACCTTTAGAGGTACCTCCAGATGTCATCAGCGCAAACTCAAACATCGCAAATGCACGTCTAAAGATGGATTACTATCGGTTGAAGGATGCAAAGATTACGTTCGAGGAAAAGTTTTTTAAAGTCTAATAAAATTGTGGGGTATTAAGTGCCATGGAGCAACATGTTCCGACCAATAATAGATAGTGCAAGAAGTTTTAAAAACGTTTTCGTCGTGCTTCTTATAAGCGTAGCAATTTTTTTCTGGATAAGCCCTTTGATGACCGCTGAAAGTTTAGAGAAGCAGGAATCCCAGACGCAATCAGTCACACAAATTGAATTAAACCCTAATTTAACGGAACAAAGAGAGCTGCAAGCGGCCGTCGACCACGGAGATCAACCCTGGAGACTTGATCCCGTTGACGTGGCCATTTCTGCTTTGGGCAATATTGAGAACAATCTCGAAAGTTTAAATTGCTGGGTGGCTTCTGAGAGTAAAAGTGCAGCTAGGGTTGATTGCAAAGGCTCAAACGATTACTCCGTCATTCTGAGAAGGATAGTAAAGCCAAACGGCATTTGGACGGCGGTATCCATTACTATTCGCTGACAAGAATGCGAATCACAACCGACTCCGCCTGGCTTAGTCTTCTTCCTGAACTCCGCACACAAGTCGTCATTTCAAACTCTCTTGGTTATTTCGCAGAAATCTTGCACATCTCGCTGGCACATTTCTAAGCCACGGAAACTACTTTCCGCCCTTCACCAGTTTGGCGGCATTTCCACCTGCAATCCTTCCAAAAGTGATCGTCTGCGAGATGGAGTTACCACCCAGCCGGTTTGCCCCATGCACGCCGCCTGTGCCCTCACCTGCAGCAAACAAACCCAGGATAGGTTTGCCGTTTTTGTCCAATACCTGTGCATCCGAATTGACCTTAAGCCCGCCCATTGTATAGTGCACGCCAGGCTTGACTTCTATGGCATAAAATCTGGCGGTCCTTATCGGCCGTGACATATCAGGCCTTTTAAACTCAAGATCATTCTTTTTATCATAACCTTTGTTGTAGCCGTTGATAGTTGCCTCAAACTCATCTGCAGGCACCTTTATGTTTTCAGCGAGGCCCCTGACTGTATCGGCGGAGACAACAAGCTTCAGGTGTATAAAGCCCTCGATCTGACTGAGACTCTTCCGTATGCCGTCGTCGAAGACCAGAAAAGCCGACTGGCCGGTCTGAGCAAGAATGGCGGCAGATGCCGCATCCCGCGTAGTCAGTTCATTGACGAAGCGCTTGCCTTCCCTGTTGACCAATATAGCGCCATTGCCCCGCACCGCCTCGGTTATCAGGATAAGGCTACCCGCTGCAACAGTGGGATGAATCTGTATCTCCTTCATGTCTATTAGTTGTCCGCCTGCACTCGCCCCCAGATCGAGTCCGTCGCCCACCGCACCTGGCTGGTTGCTGCTAGTCATCCCCTTGAAGGCTGGCCTATAATAAGCGACTCGTTCGGGATTCGCAGAGAATCCTCCTGCCGCTATAATTACCGCCTTAGCGCTAATCTTATAAAGCTTACTGTGTTTGCCATCAACTAGCACGCCTATTGCGTCCCCTCTCTCGTTTTCGAGTATCTTGACCGCCCTGCTGTTGACCCTGATGTCTATCTTGCGGTCTTCCGCATTCTTTCTCAGCACCTGTATGATATGAGCACCCACAGCTGCTCCGCCACCAGGGCGATGAGCCCTGCTAATGCTCGCTCCGCCCAACCGGCCCACATCACTCAAGTCGGCTCCGAGCGAAGTCAGCCAGTCTACTGAGCCGGCCGAATTACGGGCAAGAATCCTTACCAGCTCCGGATCGTTAATGTTCTTGCCGCCTTTCATAGTATCTTCGAACATGAGATCAACAGAATCCTTG
>CAZNTS010000206.1:0-7549 GCA_964576045.1 uncultured Nitrospiraceae bacterium
GACAACTACAATCGGGAGAAGCACCAGGAACAGGGAAGACCTGATCATCGAGCTTAACTTTAAGATAGCATGTCTATCCAGCTAACATATGTACACCGAGAAGGCCCAAACCTAACGGAACTTCTGTCAGAACTACTTCGGGATGGCCTGTCCGAACTCCTCCGGAATCACTGTCCGAACCATCCCAGAATCTCCCATTTGACTATGAAAATTCATACTATCTATAAGTCCATAATAGATGCCGGGTAAGATTTGGGAAATCATCTTGGATGTGTCGTCTTGATGAGTTCAAAAAACGTTGTCCTTTCTTGTGCTCCATCCCCTAAAGCATATGCAACCGCGCTGACCACATCCTTGATGCGGAATGGCTTTAGAAGAATGTCAGTGAATAAATATTTATTGGAAGCAAGGCAGCCATCCTCATCAATACCAAAACTGCCAGACATCAGGACGATTTTAAGGAAGGGGTATAAAGTTTTTAGCCGTATGGAACAATCTATCCCACTGAGTCTTGGCATTTGGTGATCCATGAAAATCAAGTCTGGTAGGGAGTTTGGATTAATTGCATCGAGAGCTTCCAAGCCGTCTGAGGCTTCCACAACAGTATGCCGATGAAGCGTCAGTACCTGCTTTAATAAGTTTCTGATTTCATATTTATCATCTACAACTAATACCGTCGCCATTATTATACCTCCTGGCACTTATAGTCCTGATAAGCCGTGAGAGCTGGGCAAAGCCTATAATTTCTTGTAAGGCAGTAATTCTCCATTATTTCAACGGTTACATATTGTGATCCCGATATACTACACGTGCTGAAAAAATATCCTTTTTCGAAATAAGGGCAACCCATCATTACCTCCCTTACAGCTCATTATTTTCAAAGCAGCAGAATAACACTGAACTATGAAAATAATTTGAATTTTGACAGATGCGGAATTGGATTCTCTATTGAATCTCCTTATCCAGTTGAAACTTTGATGCCTTGGCATTCTTTATTAAGAGACGTTGCAGCCATGCCAATGGTTTCGTTATTACCTTATTGTATTCTTCAAGATATTGATCCTAGATATAAAAAAGGTGGAGTTGTTACAGTTATTCTGCTTGGTGAATCTCTGCACGGATGCAAGTCAAAGGATTTTGTGTTTATATCTTTCGGTTGTTGAGACTGGAGAAAAGAAAGTATTGAGCTTGGTGCCAATCTGGTCTCTCTTCCACGCGGGAGCTGAGACGATAAACTGGGGTGATAGCCAAGAGGGGGATCTTGGCTTCTTTGAATGGGAAGAAGTTTAAACAGGCTCCGTATGAGTCGAAGCTATGAAGAAATCGTAAAGGCTTCTTCCTCGCTGCTGGAGGCCCGCTCACCGCATCTATCTTCCACCGCTGATCCTTCTTACTTGATTCTAAGCCTTGACCCATACGAAGGTATTGACTCTTCCTGTTTAACCATATCACCCGTTAGTACCGTTGTCAGAGTCTTCTTGAGGATTTCTGCCGTTAACAATTTTGGGCTTTCCTTAGCATCCACTCGCGTTGAGGATGCCTCTTCCGGAGATAGATAATCTATACGTCGTCCCAACCAAAGGTTTCATTGATTGCATGAGGGAAAAATGGTCTCATTGAGACGTTCGGTTGCCTAGTATCAGGTCTATTGCGTGGTACGTTAACGGGAGAGACGTCTACTTACCTGCCAGCGTATCTCTCCGAATGGGCCTTATGCTTCTGCCAGTTCTCGACATAGGCTCCAGCAATCTCCTTTGACCGCAAGACCAGAAGATTCTCAGCATTTTTCTCCTCTGCTGCCTTCGTAAAATTGAAGCTTCCAGTAATCACGACTTCCTTGTCTATTATCATTATCTTGTTATGCGCTATGGCGTGACGGGAGTCGACATAAGTCGGGATGCCCATATGCGTTATAAAATCACCTGCACTGTATTTGACCGATACATTGCTTTTGTCGAGGATGACCTCAGTATGGACGCCCCGCTTCGAGGCATCCGTAAGCGCCTTCGCGATCTCCCTGCTCGTGAAGGAGTATGCCTGTACTAGTACCTCTGACTTTGCCCTGGACAGTTCTTTCACTATGGCATCCGTACAACCTCCATTAGGTGAGAAATAGACTTTGGCAGAAACGTCATTCTGAAGTTTGTCTGCAGCCTCGGTATTAGAACAACCAGTCATCAAAAGTACGGCCAGAAGAAATATAGTGATCCATCTGTTTATCTGTCGCACCGGGGTCCTCCTTGCAAGTAATAGCTTCTTGTGAAGGCTATTCTAACATTTCAGGTCTCCGTGGATTATAATAGATGGTCTATTCAATTGTTATGTCTACCCGACAGTTTTATTAAAGAGAGGAACCAGCCATGGCTAAGACAGCGGTAGTCGATATAGACAATACACTCTGGCAGTTCTGCGACGCCCTCTACGATGAACTGAAGAAGATCAATGAGCATTTTCCTCCTCCGGTAGGCTGGACGGACTGGAATTTATGGGAAAGATACTGCACAAAAAATGAGTTCTTCGGAGCTATCAACACCATACACTCCAACCAGGACAGCAAAAGGTATCTGCCCTACCCTGATGCGAGCGAGTTTCTCTTAACACTCAGGGAAAGCGGGTATCGCATCACGATAGCAAGCCACAGGTCCCCGGATTATAGAAGCCAAACTGAGACTTGGCTTGCAAGGCATGGTCTTATATATGATGATCTGCATCTTTCCTATCACAAGACACAATTATTTGACATGTTCACCAGTATAGTTATCGATGATGCGCCACAGGTTCTCGAAAAGGCGATCGAAAATGGAGCCATGGCCATAGGTTTATCGTTCCCGTGGAACGAGGTATACTCCGGAAACGGCTTCAAGTTCTTCAACAGTCTTACCAACATTCTCAGTCACATATTGAGCAAATAGATGGAAAACCTCTTTAAGAAATACAGCGGGGTTCGCACAGGGTATTTCAGGCTTTACGAGTTAACCACAGCCATCAGGGAGACCGTGGAGTTGAGTTTCCCTGACACGATATTGCTGGTTGCCGAGATATCTGAACTCAGGTGCACCTCGAAAGGCCACTGTTATCTTGAGCTTGTGGAAAGAGAGGATGACCAGACCATAGCCCAGATAAGGGCGAACATCTGGGCAAATTCCTACCGGGACATCTCGAGGAAGTTCGAAAAGGCAACTGGCGAAACCTTGAAAAAGGGCATGGAGGTGCTAATATCCGTCAATGTAACTTTCCACGAGGTCTATGGTCTCAGCCTCAATATCAGAGACATAGACCCTACTTATTCCCTTGGCGAAATGGCCAGAAGAAAGAAAGAAGTGATAGAAAAGCTGAACAGGGAAGGGATCATTAACCTTAATAAGGAGATCCCCTTGCCTCTTGTACCGCGGAGGATAGCAGTCATCTCATCTTCAACTGCTGCTGGTTACGGGGACTTTGTCAACCATCTGGAGAGTAATCCATTCGGTTACAGGATCCATCATGAGCTTTATCAGTCACTAATGCAGGGACAGGAAGCAGAATCTTCCATTGTTGCCTCTCTGGATATGATCAGAACCAAGACCGAGTTTTACGACGCAGTCGTAATCATCAGGGGTGGGGGATCACAAATAGACCTGAGTTGCTTCGACAGCTACACGCTTGCATCTGGAATAGCTCGCTTCCCTCTCCCCGTCATCACAGGCATCGGGCATGAGCGCGACGATACCGTGGCGGACATTGTCGCCCATACGAAATGCAAGACCCCCACGGATGTTGCGCAAGTCATCATTTCAGTAGTCAGATCTTTTGAGGAGCGCGTGCTTGAAGCGAGGCAGAACATAATGCAGCTGACAAAGGAAATCATTAAGGAAGAACGACACAGGGTCAGCCTTATCTCCACGCAGTTCGGCCATATAGTGGTCAAGGCCTTTCATACGGAGCACAACCGTCTCCATTCCTCTGTCCACAAGCTGATCCATGGCACAAGCACAACGGCGCATGACTGCATGAATATCCTTATCCGCTGCGTGGGAGAAATAAAATCAGGAGCAAGGCTTTTCTTTCAGTCCCGTGATACGAGACTCAAACAATTGGAACAGGCAATGACGCTTCTCGATCCAGCTAACGTTCTCAAGAGAGGATACAGTATTACTTATTTTAAAGATAAGGTGATTAGAGAACCCGGAGAGGTCTTGGGAGGCGATATTATAACAACAAGGTTATACGGCGGCCTGATCAAAAGCAGGGTGGAGGAACAAGATGGGCAATAAGGAGTTGACCTATGCATCGGCGATATCGGAGCTTGAGGCAATAGTGAACGAGATAGAATCAGGGGAGGTCGATGTCGACATACTTGCCGGTAAGGTGAAAAGGGCCTCTGAGCTGATCAGGTTCTGCAATGTGCGATTGAAGGGAACTCAGGATGAGGTGAACAGAATACTCATTGACATCGAGGAAAAGGAAGTAATATCAGAAAACGGGTGCGAAGAATAAATTGCCGGCAAACTCGATCCTGAGGAACTTTTGACTTTCAGAAACCTCATTATTAGCAACGTCATCGAACAGGAGGCGCTGGCGATTCCTCTTGATCGGAAAGGGCTCATCACTAGAGCAGGGTTTCTCGAGTAGATAAGAAGGCTCAGGGGACAAAGACCCTGACAGCAAGATAAGACCATCATCGAGGTGCAGAATTGAGTGAACTGAAATCCATAGCCACAAGGATGATAAGCGTATTCAAGCACTTCAGTATGAAGAGAAGTAGGTTCCTGTCAACGAAGCTACTTTTAGGAATACCCCACCTATGGAAGGATATCGAGGATGGGACTTTTGAAAGGGCCATCGATGAGCCACTGGAAAAAGACTGGTTAATAGAAAAAATGGAGAAGATGCCTTGGTTCTTCTTGACAGAAATTGAGGATGATTACCTGAAGGGCAGAAAATGACGTGCTAAAAGGACTGAATCCCGAGCAGAGAGCTGCAGTAGAGTACCTCGACTCCCCGCTGTTTCTGTCTGCAGGGGCTGGAAGTGGCAAGACCAAGGTGCTCGCCCATAAAATAGCCTATCTCGTAAAGCAGAAGGGCATCAGGCCTCATAGGATTCTTGCCATAACTTTCACGAAAAAAGCAGCCGGAGAGATGGCTGAGCGCATCGAAAAAATGCTTGCCATAAAGCCCAGATGGATCAGCACCTTCCACTCCTTCTGCGTAAAGTTGTTGAGGGAAGACATTCCAGCGCTCAACATGCCATTTGACAGCAAGTTCGTTATCTATGATCAGGATGACACTATCAAGATCCTTAAGGAAGTCCTCAATAGGCAGAACAGGGACCCTAAGGAAGCCCAGTCCGTCCGGGAAATCATATCAAGTGCTAAGCAGGAATACCGCGGAAGCATTGTTGACCATTTGATGACACTGCCCTACCCCGCATCATCATACGCAGAAACCGCGAGGGAATATCAAAGAGAACTTGAACTTTCAAATGCCATGGACTATGACGACCTCCTGTACTTCGCCGTCCACCTTCTTCACATCTCACCTGATGTGAGGAAGAAGTGGCAGGAGCGGTTTGACTACCTGCTGATCGATGAATTCCAGGACACGAACGACATACAGTTTCTTCTCATTCGGCTCCTCTCAGGCGAGAAGAAGGGACTTTTCGCGGTGGGCGATTTTTTTCAGTGCATCTATACATGGAGAGGATCACGTCCCTCAAATATTGGAAGATTTATTAAGGAATTCGGGGCAAAGGAGATGCAACTCGAGAAGAACTACCGATCCACAAAAAAGATCCTTGACATCGCAAACACAGTCGTCAGCAAGGTGAGCTGTAGCTGGTCTGACAAGGTCCTGGAGCTCAAGACTGACAAGGAAGAGGAAGGGGAGGTCAAATGCGTAAGAAGAGAAGACGGATTTTCCGAGAGCATCTGGATAGCCGACAAAATAAGAGAACTCTCAGCAAGCCATAAGTACTCCGATATGGCAGTACTCATACGCATGACCTTCCTTTCAAGAGGATTGGAGAGCATCTTCATGCAGCAAAACGTACCCTACACCATTGTCAGGGGCCTGGCCTTTTACGAACGGGCAGAGGTAAGAGATCTGCTTTCTTACCTCAGGTTCATCGCAAACCACAAGGACAAGGCGGCGTTTGAGCGGATAATCAACATGCCCGTGAGAGGAATCGGCAAGAAAGGCCTCTCACTTATAAAGGAACATTATAAAAACGATTGGATACAGGCTCTGATGGACACCAGATTGCCGCAAAGACAGACGAAAAACATTGAAGCATTCATGAAGACGATCAAGAGACATGCTGAAATCGTGGAAGACATGCCCTTTACAGTCCTTATGGACCTTATCAGCGACCTTGCGTACTTCGACTACCTCAAGAAAGAGTATAAAGATGATTATGAGGATAGACTGGAGAACGTGTCTGAACTTGCCAACGTGCTCGAGAAACTGCAGGAAGATGGAAAACCTTTCTCTGAGTTTATGGAGGATTCTCTTCTCAGTTCAGACCAGGACAGGATCGGGAGCGAGGACTCCGTGAAGATCCTGACACTTCACGCGGCCAAAGGCCTAGAGTGGCCTGTGGTATTCATACCTGCGCTTGAAGAGGAGATCTTCCCTTCCGCAAAATCACTTCAGAGCGAGTCTGCTTTAGAAGAAGAAAGGAGGCTTTTCTATGTGGGGACGACTAGAGCAAAGGAAAGGCTTTATCTTTCGTCAGCGGAGCTAAGGATGAAATTCGGACAGACAATGTATTCAATGCCATCGCGCTATCTCAAGGAAATTCGACATCATCTGACTAAATAGCCTCGCAACCCAGGCTGCATTCTTCCAGCACTGCTTCTGCGACATGACGCGCTGATCTATTTCCTCTTGCGGAGCTTTGCGCTGTGGCTCGCCTTTTACCTCAGTTCAAAGGCAAATTCCTATGAAAACCACACCGGCAATAAAAACATCTCAACGCCTCGGAGGTACGCGCTCCACTGCAGAGAATCGCTCAGAGTCAGCTTGAAATGTTGGACAGGAAAAATGGCGGGACCATAAGAAGAGGACCTAGCGGGTCTAGGTAGCAATTTATCATGTTTTTATCACGTCTGTGGTAAAATATTTTACAAACCCGATGCCCCCTTAGCTCAGTAGGATAGAGCACAGGTTTCCTAAACCTGGTGTCGCAAGTTCGACTCTTGCAGGGGGCACCAATTCTTCCTTATATTTCTTTTAGTTAGGCGAATAGTAAATTCCATTCGTCGCCTTTTTGAGCCCAGGTGTGATAAAATCTTGATAATTTTTATCGGCCCTGGCTTTAGTCTCCGCTTCTGACGGTTCTTCGAGCACCGCTGTCTCGCGGTCCTCAAGGATCTCGACCCCGGACCTCAGAGATTCAGGGCTATGATGTGCATACCTCTCAGTAACTGTGATATCGCTATGGCCAAGCAGCTTCGCAACGCGATATAGGTCCACCCCTTTCTGAACTAGTCTGGTCGCAAAGGTATGCCTCAGGTCGTGGAACCTGAAGGGATCAATGCCGGATTGCTTCCTCGCAGCGATAAACTCCCTC
>CAZNTS010000207.1:0-2792 GCA_964576045.1 uncultured Nitrospiraceae bacterium
TCCGCTGTAAGCGATGGGTTCTGGTCTGAGTGGAAGGCCAGCCTGCTCAGGGACTTTTATGAGAGGGTGGCGCGGTATCTTGAAGGTTTTACAAGAGACTTTGCAGAGGCAGGGGAGTTGCTGCTCCGCAGGACTTTTCTCTCTCCCAGCGAAAAAGAGGCGACCAAGAATTTTCTTTCTCTGATGCCGGAGAGATACGTTATCTCCACAACTCCCGAAAGATTTTCTGAGGATTACAGGATGTACAAAGAGGTTGTCGAGAGTGGTTTTGGGCTCAGGGTGCGACAAGAGGAGGACGGCACGTGCGAAATCTGCGTCGGTGCCAGGGACAGAGTAGGCATCTTTTCAAGGATTGTGGGGGTGATCTCTTCCATGAGGATGAATATTTACCGGGCACGAGCATATACCGCAAAGAACGGGATCATCGTGGACAAGATCCAGGTGTCGAATTGGAAGGAACTCGCGTGGGAGGGGACTGTGCAGGCGCTCGAAACTCGCCTTGAAAGCGCTGTCCAGGCTAGCCTTGCAAATGATGAGTACGAAATGCTTATACGTAACATCAGGGACACCCAGGGGTACATTCTTCCGCCGTCTGAAGTATTAGGGAGGTTCGAGCCCTTTATAGAGATTGATAACGAAACCTCTGGCGAGTTCAGTATCCTGGAGTTTTTTGCAGGGGACAGGCTCGGGCTCCTATATGACGCCACGAGCCTCATTCATGACCGGAGTATTGATATAATATCGGCCAGGATAAACACCGAATCAGGTCTTGCACATGATATTTTTTATGTACAGAAGGAAGGCTCGAAGCTGCAAGGCATGGATGTGCCCGTGCTGCTTGCTATGCTATGGGAACGACTAAAATAAGAAGGATGCTGTTTCTTGTCTCGCTGCTGCTGATAATCGGCCTCGCAGCCGTTCTATCTAGGGGACCTTACATGTCTGACTTCATTAAGAGGCTTATTCTTCCCGAGCTTGCCGCTGCAACCGGAAGAGAGGTCATCGCGCAGCAAATGTCCTTGAATCTTTTCCCTCTTTTTGTGGATGCCAGGGAGGTTAAGGTATACGGGAAAGGCAGGGAGATTCTCTCTGTTTCTCAGATAAAGGGCTATATCGAGATATCTGGGCTCTTGAGAAAGGAGCTGGTAGTGCGGAGGCTTGTGGTGAGGAACCCTGAGATAAAGGGTGAAGCTCCCGAACTTGCAGAGATGTGGGAGAACGTAAAAAAGTATCTAAAGAGAGACAGAATTACAGCCCTGAAGGTACAGGTCAGGGTAGCAGTGGTCGAGAACGGCAGATTTACGGTGAGCGAGAATAAAATGTCCTTTCACGGTAACGGGCTCCAAATAGAAGCAGTAATCAATCCGTGGAAGACATTGATGATAGGGAAGGCAACTCCAAAGATCACTTTTTACCTCAAAGAACTTTCTTCCTCGATAGATGGCTGGCCGGAATTGAAGGGGGAGGTCAAGGGGGCTGTTACGGTGAAAGAAAATGCGCTGGAGCTGAAGGGACTCCAGATTGGATTTTTCGGTTCAATGGTCAATGTCGGCGGTACGCTCTCCACGAAGGAAGAGGTTGGTAAAAAACGTGCTGGCCAGACCATGGACCTTCAGGTCGGTCTAGACATGCTTGCGGAATCCTTCAGAAGGATTTTCGGGCTGAAACAGCGCGGCGAAGGAGAAATCACTGGAAAAGGGACCATTCGTCTTGTCCCAGCCGACCTTCTTCAGTCCGCTGTAGACCTGAAACTAAAGGGTAGTTTCTACGTCCAGACCCTCATGGAACTGCTTGAGGTGAAGGAAAAAGTGGAGGGCTTGGTCGATTTTACAGGAAATATCAAAGGTCCTTTGAGCGAGATCACCGGTAATGCCAAGGCCAGGCTGAGAAACGGTAATCTTTTCGAGGTGAAGGTTGACGACTTATCCTGCAATGTCGAGTACCGAGACAAGAGACTGAAATTCACTGAGGGAAAGGGCATCTTGTATCACGGGCGCGCTGACGCTGAGGCAATCATTCCAGTGGCTGGCGAGGATTATTATCTGGTGAAAATAAAGTTCTTTGACGTGGACAGCCCCGGAGCGATTGCCCTCATTGGATGGGACCCGGGGATACCTTTGGGCAAGGTGAGAGGTGAACTCAATTCCGAAGGTGCAGCATTCAACCCCTCAGGATGGTATTCATATGAAAGTATTACTAGGGGGAGCGATGTGCTTGGCAGAGTTAGAAAGGCAAAAGGTTCCTTTGATATCCGCGGCGATATAGTTACACTCTCCGACTCCTCGGCAAGTACTGACAAGTCGACGGTTAATTTCAGCGGCGCTGTGAATACCGCCACATCGACTATGTCAGTCGCTGTTAATGGAGTATCCAAAGACATGGCCGACATTACGGTACCGTACCTGCACGGGTTGACGGGTGCGGGTGAGTTTTCAGGAACGGTAACCGGGGAACTAAGAGACCCGCTCATACGCGGGAAGGTGCGGTTCTCTTCCATAGGCTATGAAGAGTATCCTTTTGGCGACGGGACGGCGGACGTTTCCTACAGAAAACAACTTCTCGAGATACATGAACTTTCTTCGGTGTCGAGTCTTCAATCCACGATGACTATGGCGATGAAGGGTAATATAAGATTCCCGCAGGCAAAAGAAATTTTTGACTTTAAAAAGCCGGTTTACGACCTTTCGGTCTCGATGAAAAATGGAGACGTGGAGAGAGTGCTAAGGGTGATCTACGGAAAATCTTTGAGACAGCATCCCGTGGGGAAGTTCGAGACAGTACTGAACATAACC
>CAZNTS010000208.1:0-2993 GCA_964576045.1 uncultured Nitrospiraceae bacterium
AAGCTGCCGTCCCTGCAGCAGAAACAAATATAGTAGAAAAACCCTCGGAGCAAGAGTAAGCGAAAGCGCTCAGATATTCAGCGCATGGGATGGGCTTCTCATCCCAGTGGGTGCCGTAAATTTATTCTAAGGAGATTTGTCAACTATGGCTAAGGCGGCGAAGAAAGCGAATTCAAAGAGAGCGAGTAAGAAGGCGGCAAAGCCGGCAGTAAGGGCAGTGTCAAAGGTAACTGGAGCAGGTATGTTCAAGGCCAAGACTGCGAAGGAGATCACCGCGACGTTCATAGACAGAATGGGGTTGACTGCAAAAGTTGCCTCAGCCCTGGCTGCGGAGAACGTCAACATCCTAGCCGGGACCGGTTACTCCGCGAGCGGTATGCGGCGGAGGGCGACCTTTACCCTGATTGTGGACGACCTTGCGAAGGCCGTGAGGGCACTCGAGAAGATCGGAGCCGATGACTTTCATGAATCATCGGTCATCATGGTTGAGATGGCAAACAAGGTGGGAGCGCTGGAGAAGATATCGAAGTTAATCGCGAATGCGGGTATCAACATCTACTATTTCTATGCCACTACAAGTTCGGGTAAGACTGCGACCTGTGTGATCAAGACGGCAGACGACGCGAAGACTATAAAGGTCCTGCACGACGCATAACTGCATATACGCGCGGCAATTCAAGAATGTTGGATGTGTGATCTTTATCCCGAGGTCCGCGAAGAAGTGCCGTTTTTCCAGAATTCTGCTGATCTGCGTTCTGAGTTGGTAGAAGTATATTATCGTACTATGATAACAGTCACTCTTTCTTCAGATCCATGGTTGCTTTCTGAAGTTTTCACTTACCGGCTCGGATATGATCCCGTATGGTACAATGGACAATAGAAAAGAAAATCCTCATTTGATCCGCTACGTGGTCGCCTGGGTTCCCATGCCGTTCATCGCAATCGCTAACGGTGTCCTGCGTCAGTTCACATTTGGGAAGGTAATGCCTGAACTTCGCGCTCATCAGCTATCAACCGTCATTGGCGCGGTTGTGATCGGACTTTTCATCCGGGGAGTTGTTCGTATATGGCCGCTAGCTTCGAAGCGGCAAGCTCTCTCGATAGGTTTTGTCTGGCTGGCTCTAACCATTGCCTTCGAGTTCTTTTTAGGTCGGTTCGTTATGCAGCGCCACTGGTCCCAGATGCTTGACGACTACAACGTGCTCAAAGGTCGCGTGTGGGCAGTGTTCCTTGTTTGGCTCACCTTGGCGCCATACGCGTTCTCCCGTTTCCGGGGCGACTGTTAAAGCTGGTTGTTGTGGTTTTTCTTCCAGAAGGACACAATGTTGAGTCAACAATAAATGTCCGGTCTCTTTGCGCCTCTCTCGGCAACCTAATTATAATATTGAGCCACAAGATCACCTGAGGCGGTGTTATTCGGGGATATCAGCACAAGGCGCAGATTTTTTCGACTACCTCGTCGACTGTGGCCTTCACCGTCTCCTTTGTCTTTCTGTCCTTAAGCTCGACAAGGCCCTTTTCGACGTTCTTCTCTCCGAGGATAACCTGAGTCGGTATCCCGATAAGGTCGGCGTCCTTGAATTTGACACCTGCCCTTTCTTGTCGGTCGTCCATCAGCACTTCCACCTTTCGTGCTGTCATGTCGCCATAGAGCTTTTCGGCTACCTCGACCGTCTTATGATCGTTCATGTTTAAGGGAAGAAGCTCGATGTCGAAGGGCGCGATGCTCCTCGGCCACACGATGCCGTCTTTGTCGTTGTTCTGTTCCACAGCAGCAGCCGCGATTCTAGCGGGGCCGATACCATAGCTGCCCATGATAATAGGTCTCTCCTGTCCATTCTCGTCAAGGTATAAAGCCCTGAGGGGAACTGAATACTTCGTGCCGAGCTGAAAGATATTGCCGATCTCAATCACACGTTCAACGCGTAAGATAGCGCCGCATTTCATGCAGAGGTCACCTGCCTTTGCCATATGGATATCGTGCCATTCTCCATGAAAGTCCCTCTCCGCCATTATCCCCTTAATGTGATAATGGGGCTTGTTCGCGCCGCTCACATATGTTCCTTCCTTGAGCGATTCGTCCGCGATGATTCTAACCAGGTGACCCATTGGCCCGATAAACCCTGCCTCCACTCCGAGGATATGCTTTACTTCGGGCTTTTGGGCGGGTCTGTGCGCGCCGATGATCTTCGCTAGCTTTCTCTCATGGAGCTCCTGGTCTCCTCTTAGGAGGGCGAGCACAGGACCTTTGTCGGTGATGACCAAGATGCTCTTTATGAAAAATGAAGCCGGAAGTTTCAGGAAGTTCGAGACCTCGTCGATGGTCCTCTTCTCCGGGGTGTGTACTTCTTCAGCGCTCCAGTCCTTCTCTTCGTTCTTAACGGGTAGCGAGAGTGCCAGTTCCACATTGGCTGAATATCCGCACTTGATGCACAAAGCGACCTCGTCCTCGCCTGCGGGACTCTGGGCCATGAATTCATGAGAGATGGCACCTCCCATCATGCCGGGGTCTGATTCCACCATGGAGAACTTTAGGCCGCACCTGCTGAATATCCTGCGGTACGCACGGGAGTGGCTTTCATAATTCTTCTTCAGGCCCTCTTCATTAGCGTCAAAACTGTAGCTGTCCTTCATAATGAATTCCCTTGTCCTTAGTATGCCGCTTTTAGGTCTTGCCTCGTCCCTAAGCTTCGTCTGTATCTGGTACCAGATCTGCGGGAGATCCCTGTACGACCGTATTTCCCTAGCCGCAAGCCATGTCATTATCTCTTCGTGGGTCATGCCCAGGCACATGTCACGGTCGGTGCGGTCCTTCAGCCTGAACATTTCATCTCCTATAGCGTCCCACCTGCCTGTTTGCTGCCATATCTCTGATGGATGCAGTACGGGCATCGAAATCTCCTGGGCGTCTATGGCATTCATCTCCTCGCGTAGTATGGCGTTGATCCTATTCATTACTTTCCAGCCGAGCGGGAGGAATATGTACAGACCCG
>CAZNTS010000209.1:0-4536 GCA_964576045.1 uncultured Nitrospiraceae bacterium
CATAAGGCCCTCGGGCAGTCCCACAACCACAGAGAAAAGCATGAGGGCGAAGATTGCCTTGCGCAAATCCTCAGTGTTCGGCATTGTGAGCGCAACAAGTACGAGCAGCCCCATCGAGATTACAGGCGCAATTGCCTGAAAAGGTTTCGTCGTCTTCCGGAAATATCCGCGTCCTCCAGCTAACAAGGCAACCAGGAAACCAGCTATAGCCAAGGTCCGGAACAAGGCACGGTTAGAAAGCAGATTTGGCAGCAGCACTATCAGCACGGCTCCTACAAAAGCGCCCCAGAGGCTTTTCCTTCCGCCAAGAACTACGCCAAGCAACAGTATGACCATCAGCTCGTAAACGAAGATCTGAGGTTGCAGATACTGGAAATTAAATGCATAGATACCACCGGCAAGCCCGCCAAGGCCGGATCCAAGAGCAAAGGCCGCGGCCTTGTAGCGATAGACACCTATGCCCATGGCATCGGTAGCAATCGGACTGTCGCGCAGCGCCTCGAAAGCCCTGCCCCACTGGGAGCTGAGCAGGTTGTTCATTCCAATCCAAACAAAAGCCAGCAAGGCAAGGCAAAGCCAATAGAAACCCTGAGCGTGAAGCGTCAGTCCAAAAAAAGTCGGCCGGATGATGGAGAGACCCTGGGCTCCGTTGGTCATGGACTCCCACTCGTTCAGAACAGTGGCAACAAGTGCTGAGAAACTGAGCGTAGCCAGCGCGAACTGAGGGCCTTCAAGCCTGAGCGCAGGGAAGGCGAGAAGCGCACCGAAGAGAAAGCCTACAACCGCACTTGCCAGTAAAGCTCCTGCCATGCCGAAGCCGAAGTGACTTACGGTCAGGCCGGCCGTATAGGCGCCAAGACCGAGAAAAGCCGCCTGTGCCAAATTAATCTGACCCAGATATCCCACCGTGACGTCAAGACCGATAAGGAGGATGCCATAGATCGCGAGAAGAGTTAAAAGTCCAAGGGCAAATGTATTGTGAACGATCAGCGGAATGGCTGCAAGAAAGAGCAACATTCCAAGTTCGGCACCGTGAATGAAAAGAAGCCGCTTCACCATCGATAAGTCACACCTTCCTAATTAAAGCCTTGCCAAAAACCCCGGCAGGACGCACGGACAGCGCAAGGATGAGCAGCGCTAGGCCGGGCGCTTCACGCCAGCCGCTGCCAATCAGGAAACTTGTCATACTTTCGAGTGCCCCGAGAACAAGACCCACAAGCACTACTCCAAATCCCGAGTCGAGCCCCGCCACAACCGCCACAGAGAAAGCCTTCAACACTAGGGCCGATGCCATTGTCGGCCCCACGGTTGTAATGGGCGAGACCAGGATGCCCGCCACCGCAGCGGAAAGGCCTGATAGTGCATAGGACAGCATTACGGTCCTCGTCGCGGAGATGCCCATGAGCTCTGCGGCATCACGGTCGGTCGAGACGGCATCGAATGCCTTGCCAAGTAGCGTCTTGCGCTTGAAAAGCTCGATGAGACCCATGATAGTGAGGACCCCCACTGCAACAGAGATCTCAAGAGGTGTGATGTCAATATTAAATATCTGGATTGCCTGGGATGGGATTGGTGTTGGAAAAGGGCGGTCATCTCTGCCCCATATGTTTTCAGAGGCCGAGAAGAAGAACAGGCCGAGGATGATCGTGAGCAGTATCCATCCCTCGCTCTTTTGTTCCAGTGCAAGACGCACGCCCGCTCTCTCCACGAACAAGCCGATAACCGCACCGAAGAGCAGCCCCCCAGGCACCATGAGCCAGTAAGGCAGCCCTGCGTTCGTTAGAGACAGGCTGACAAAGGCCGAGACCATAACCAGCTCACCCTGGCCGAAGTTGATGCTTTTACTCGTAGCGTAAGTCAGCTGAAACCCATAAGCAACGAGGGCATAGACCAACCCCATAAAGGCACCGCTCACAATGAGCTGGGCTATGACAGCAGCGGTCACTCCCCTCTCCTGCTCCGCAGATTGCTGGAGGAGGACCCCCGCATTCTAGCTACTCTTCTTCGTCGCTGCGCTTTTAATAAGCTTCTGTCGGTCGGTATCATTGGCAAACTCAACCCGACCGCCCTTCACCATGCCCATAACAGTCTGGGCACGGCGAAATGCCTCATGGCTGTCCTCATTCGCGGGATTCCACTTGCTGAAGGGCTTCTGCCACGTGGTAATTACTCCTAGAACTGGTTCCCTGAGGTCTTCAAGGGCTTCCTTGATCTTGTGCGTATCTGTAGTGCCCGCCTGCTTCACTGCAGCAGCGAAAATATAGACGGCGTCATATCCCTGAGCAGCAGAAACGGGGGACGGGATGCGTGTTACCTTATAGGTTTTGTGATATGCTTCAATGAACTTCCTGGCTTTCGGGGTAATAGGCTCCTCAATGAACGTCTGCGGCATCAGCGTCCCGTCACCGTTCTTTCCGGCGTTATCAATGAAGTTGGACATAGAAAGGGGCCATCCGCCAATCAACGGCTCCTTCATGCCGAGCTTTGCCATGCCATTAGCCACAGCAGCCAGTTCAGGCCCTATACCCCAGATTAAAATGGCCTGTGCGCCGCCCGACTTAGCCTTAATTAACTGGGCCGTCATATCCTTGTCGCCAATGTTAAACTTCTCGATCGTCACGACATCGAGCTTGTTGCCTTGCAACTTGATCTGGTTCAGCAAATCATCCCGTCCGGAAACGCCGTAGTTTGTGGAATCGTGGAGGATCGCAACTTTCTTAAACTTGCGGTTAATAGCCTCTTCGACCACCATGGCCGACTGGATGCCATCATGCGCTGCAAACCGGAAGATAGAGAGGTCTTTCACTCCCGCCTTGCTCCACTGAGTCATTGAAGCAGATCCGGCTGCCGGTGTGATAATCTTGGTAATGCCCTTTTCCTGATAGTACTTGTCCCCGGCTAGGCAGACACCAGTGTTCACCGAACCGATGACACCTGACAGGTCACTCATGGAGGCAAGTTCCTGAGCGATCAGCGCGCCTCTTTCGTTTTTTGCCTCGTCATCACGCTCAATGATCTCAATCTTCATTTTCCTGGCGCCGACCTGAATGCCGCCCGCTGCATTAATCTCGGCTACAGCGAGTTTAGCCCCGTCTCTCATAGATGCTCCCATAGGGGCCGAGCCGCCTGTAAAGGGGCCCGTAAGAGCGATCTTAACGGTGTCTGCGGCATAGCTCTGCACGGCAAGCACGCAAGTAAACAAAAGGGCCAGCAATAATCTTGTCATCGCGTTTCCTCCTTCTGAGTATTGGGTTACGACCGCATTTTAATGTAGCAGAAAAAAGGAGAGAACTCAACATGACGCGACGGGCCCACCACCTCACTGAAAATCCGTATAAGGAAAATCTATACAAGGGTGAATTGAAGGCTCCAACGAGGAATTGACAGGGAAATCCTTATACAATGTTCCGCTCTAGGCAGAAACCAGGAGTGAGAAACCAGATTATCAAAGAAGGCGCTGAAGGGTTCCCCGAAATTCAAAGCTCCTTTTTTGAATCCCCGCCCAGTACGAAACTGGGCGTCCCCCTGTTCACAGATTATCGTGCAACAACATTAACCTTGACATACAAAAAAAAATGAAATATGTTGAATAGAGCAAAATTTTAAAAATCTCTCGCCGTTATGTATGCACGAGGATGAGACCCAGGATGAGATCCGCGCTCTGAGGGCTGAGATCGGCAGGCTCAGGAAGTCCCTCAGAGAACTCACGCCGGCGCTCGCAACACTTCTGAGGAGAAGGGGCTTCAGAGTCTACAAGAAAGAACCTCCCGACGACCTTCTCCTTCCGGCCAGGCGGTTTATGGACGCTTATTACGCGCACCTGAACAAGTATTCCTTCCGGCTATTTCTCCGCGACGTAATAAAACACCAGGAACTGTTCGCTGTCAAGGACGTTACCAGATACTCCACGCAGGAGGTCACGGAGAACTACACCACCTTCCTACTCAAAATCAGGCTGGTAGAAAAGGCTGACAAGGCCGGGACGTTCCGCCTCAGGAAA
The DNA here is from genome assembly GCA_964576045.1 of uncultured Nitrospiraceae bacterium. Classification (GTDB taxonomy): domain Bacteria; phylum Nitrospirota; class Thermodesulfovibrionia; order Thermodesulfovibrionales; family UBA9159; genus CAZNTS01. The sequence continues at coordinate 4,001 of CAZNTS010000209.1, forward strand.
AGACCGATAATGAGTTTTGGCCCGTCCCTGGAATGGTTTCTGTCGGAAGTGCTGAAGAGGGAGTTTGCGGCAGATGCGCTGTGGGGTATCAAGTTCAAGCGTCCGATGGTGGGAGGAGATTACGATATCATCGCCAAAATAGACGGCTCCCTCCTTTATATGGAAGTCAAGTCTTCCCCTCCCAAGCAGATCTATACCAAAGAGATCTCTGCCTTCTTTGACAGGATGCTGGACCTGGCCCCTGAGGTCACGGTATTCTTCATGGATACCGAACTGAGGATGAAAGACAAGATCGTCCCGATGTTCGAAGAAGAGATGCAAGCACGGCCTTCCGGAGCACTCGCCTCTTATTTGGGCGTTAACCCGACAGCCTGTGAAAAACCCCTGATAGAACGTATCGAAAAAGAACTCTTCCAGATAGGGAATAAACTCTTTATAATAAACGCGAAAGATAGTATAGTGGGTAATATAGAGAAAGTATTAGGCCGGTATCTCAGGAAAACGTAGCGTATACCGGGTCGTCACAGATCGGTCTT
>CAZNTS010000210.1:0-8255 GCA_964576045.1 uncultured Nitrospiraceae bacterium
AGATACATCGAAATAACGATAAAACCCACAGCAGTTCCCAGGAAGACCATGAGCAAAGGCTCCATCATCGCAGTGAGGTTATTAACTGAGTTGTCCACTTCATCGTCATAAAAGTCGGCAATCTTACTGAGCATGGCGTCAAGAGCTCCTGTCGATTCCCCAACCGCGATCATATGAGTGACCATCGGGGGGAATACCTTAGCTTTGGAAAGGGGTTCCTCAAGAGTCTTCCCCTCTGATACTGCCTTTCTGACGTCCATCACTGCGTATTCAATTATCTTGTTGCCGGCGGTCTTAGCAGTGATCTCAAGGCCGTCCAGAATTGGGACACCACTGCTGACAAGGGTTCCGAGGGTACGTGTGAATTTAGCAACAGCCACCTTCTTGAGTAGCACGCCGAAGATCGGCATTTTAAGCATGAGGGCATCAAAGAACTTTTTACCCCTTTCCGTTTTCCGTATCTGGACAACGAGCACAACAATGCCCACGATCGCGCCCAGAACGATCAGACCGCCTAATCCGGAAAGGAATCTACTCATAACAATCACCAAGCGCGTAGGCGCGGGCAAGGTGCCGCCAAACTGTGCAAACATCTTTGAAAAAGTGGGGATGACGAATATCAGAATGACGGCAATGACCACAATGGCAATAGTGGAGACGACTGCGGGATAGATCAGCGCGCCCTTCACTTTCTTCTTGAGCTTCATCGCTTTTTCTATGTACGCAGCAAGCCTGTTCAGTATTGTATCGAGGATACCTCCAGCCTCACCAGCCGCGACCATGTTCACATAAAGTTCGGTGAATATCTTCGGGTGTTTCCTAAGGGCGTCGGCATAAGTAGAACCACCCTCGACATCCCCCTTTACGGCTGTGAGGGTCTTTGCGAGTGCCTTGCTCTCAACCTGCTCGGACAGGATATCTAGCCCCTGTACCAGAGGAAGCCCGGCATCTATCATGGTGGAGAACTGGCGTGTGAAGACGACGATGTCTTTGTCCTTCACGCGTCCTCCAAAGCGTGATAGCGGAGCCTTCGTCATCTTTTCTGTGACAGCTGTGGCGGTGATGTTTCGCCTCCTCAGCTGGGAGATGACGTCGTCTTTGGAGGATGCCACCATCTCTCCGGTCTCGATAGTGCCCTTAAATGTCTTACCTGACCATTGAAATGTAGTGGGCATCTTCTATCCCCTACCCCTGGGAACGTTCGACACCCGCTGAAACATCTGAAGGAGTTCCTCAGACACCTGTGAACGGCCCATCGCTTCCTCGTAAGAAATGAGGCCTTTTGAATTGAGTTCAAAAAGTGACTGGTTCATTGTCTGCATACCCGATTTTGACTGACCCGTCTGCATCTGTGAATATATCTGATGCACCTTATCCTCTCTTATTAGGTTTCTTATGGCGGGGTTCGGCACCATAATCTCGACCGCCATAACCCTGCCTTGGCCGGATTTCTTAGGAAGAAGCTGCTGCGAGAGTATGCCTTCAAGCACAAAAGACAGTTGCACCCGGATCTGCTCCTGCTGGTGCGACGGGAAGACGTCTATGACCCTGTTTATGGTCTGTACGGCTGAATTTGTATGCAGCGTTGCTAAGGTAAGATGCCCAGTCTCGGACACGGTGAGCGCAGCTTCAATGGTCTCAAGGTCGCGCATTTCGCCGATAAGCACGACGTCGGGATCCTGTCTCAGGACGTATTTCAGGGCCGCTTTAAATGATACCGTGTCGGCGTTTACCTCTCTCTGGTTGATCAGACATTTCTTATGGCCGTGAAGGTACTCAATGGGGTCTTCTATGGTAATGATATGGTCGCTTCGTTCGTCATTAATACGGTCTATCATAGCGGCAAGAGTGGTCGATTTTCCGCTTCCCGTTGGACCGGTAACAAGAAGGAGCCCGCGCGGTTTTCTGACCAGGTCATGCACAATGTCCGGCAATCCGAGTTCATTAAACGTTCTGATCGTAAAAGGGATGGTCCTGAAGGCTCCAGCAACGGCCCCGCGCTGCATGAAAATGTTAGCCCTGAATCTGCTCAGTCCTTTGATGCCAAAGGAAAGGTCGAGCTCGTTATTTTCCTCGAACCGGTGCTTCTGGGCATCAGTCAGTATGCTGTAACATAGAGTCTTTGTGTCAGATGGAGCAAGGAGAGGGTGGTCTATGCTCAGGAGTCGTCCGTCTATTCTGAGCCGTGGAGGCGTACCTGTGGTTATATGGAGGTCGGACGCACCACTGTCAATCATCTGTTTCAGCAAGTCGTATAGTGTCGCCAACTATTATCCCTAATCTCCAAAAGTTACTCTCAACACTTCTTCGAGAGAGGTGACTCCTTCCGTAACCTTTGAAAGACCACTCATCCTGAGGGTCTTCATTCCGAGCCTTATTGTGGCTTTCTTGATTTCATTTGAGGATGCGCCCTCAAGGATCAACTCTCTCACTTCATCTCTAATGGGCATCACTTCGTAGAGGGCTATCCTGCCCTTGTATCCTGAGTTGTTGCAGTTAGGACACCCCTTGCCCCGGTAACATTTGACCGTCTTTGCTTCCTCCTCGGAATACCCGACCTTTAACAGAGCCTGAATCGGGACCTTCTCCTCTTCCTTGCACTGCTGGCAAATCTTGCGCGCGAGTCTTTGCGCGAGTATAAGAATCACCGATGATGAGACGAGGAACGGCTCGATACCCATGTTCAAAAGCCTGCTAATAGTGCTCGGTGCGTCGTTGGTATGAAGTGTGCTCAAAACCAGGTGGCCCGTGAGGGCGGCTTTTACACCGATCTCCGCTGTCTCGAAGTCTCTGATCTCTCCCACCATGATGATGTCGGGATCCTGTCTCAAAAAGGACCTCAAGGACGACGCAAAAGTGAGGCCTATCTCCTCTCTCACCTGAACCTGGTTAATGCCCATGAAATTATATTCTACCGGGTCTTCGGCGGTCATGATGTTTATACCGGGCTTGTTGAGGTGGTTTAGGGCCGAATACAGGGTTGTGGTCTTTCCGCTCCCTGTGGGACCTGTGACAAGGACCATGCCATAAGGCTTTTCGATCGCCTCCATAAAGTCGTCCAACTGTTTTTTCTCGAATCCAAGTTTTGTAAGGTCCACCTGCAGATTGGACTTGTCGAGTATCCTGAGGACAGTTTTTTCGCCGAACAAAGTCGGTAGAGTCGAAACGCGGAAATCTATCTCTCTCTTCTTCCCTAGTTTAAGCTTTATCCTCCCGTCCTGAGGGAGCCTTCTTTCGGCGATGTCCAACCTTGACATGATCTTGACCCTAGACGTCAGGGAGGCCTTGATCTTGATAGGCAGCGTCATAACAGAGTACATGACGCCGTCCACCCTGTATCTCACCCTCATGGAATTCTCATACGGTTCAAGATGGATGTCGCTAGCCCCCGCTTTGATTGCATTTACAAATATTCCGTTCACCAGTTTTACTATAGGGGCCTCTACTTCCTTTATCACCTCGGCATCTTCCTTTTCTTCCATCACATCTATGTTGTCCAAGGCGCTGCCGACGATCTTGTCAAATTCACCTATATCCACGGTGGGGGTGTCTTCCATAGTCATCAAGCCATCTCCTCCGTCCATGTCGTCTTCACTGACGGTGTAATCCTTTGCCTGGACCGCTTGTGACGGGGCCTTCTTGGATGCCACCAGACCATCCCCGCCTTTAGAGTAATTACTTGAAATCGCATGGAGAATGGCTGACTCCGCGGCGACCACCACTTCCACATTGTAGCCGGTCATGAATTTGACATCATCGATTGCGAAGACATTCGAGGGGTCCGCCATTGCAATGGTGAGGGTAGCGCCGACCCGCGCAATCGGCATAATGAAGTATTTTCGAGCCATTTCCAGCGGTATGAGTTTCACTACTATGGGATCTACGGTATACTCGGAAAGGTTGATCGCAGGCACACCGAATTGTTTGGATAGAAAGGAGACTAGCTTATCCTCGGTGATGTATCCCAGCTTCGCGAGGTTCGTGCCGAGCCTACCGCCATCTTTCTTCTGCAACTGCAACGCCTGCTTGAGTTGTTCTTCTGAAATAATATTGGAATTAATGAGTATCTGACCGAGCTTTGCAACCATAGTAAATACCATATATGAAATCTACTTGAAAGTCAACAGGCTAACTCCTCAAATTGTTGCGATTTTTTCCATAATAGTATTGTTTGAAACAGAGGTCCAGCAACCAGTGGAAGGTCAGGCAGGGCGTGTTGTAACCCAAGGCGGCTCAGGCTGATTCGTGCGCGAGCCTTCTGTTCGTAAAAAACTGCTGGACAATGCTCAGCACGTTGTTAACGAGCCAGTAAAGGACGAGGCCCGATGCGAAATTGAGGAACATGAAAGTGAAAATTATCGGCATCATCATCATCATCTTGTTCTGCTTGGGATCGAGCGATGTGGGTGTCATCTTCTGTTGTATGACCATAGTGATACCCATTACGATGGGCAGGATATAGTAAGGATCCTTGGCAGAGAGATCGGTTATCCAGAGCATGAAGGGAGCGCCTCTTAGCTCGAAGGCCATCATGAGCACCTTGTATAGTGCAAAGAAGACCGGTATCTGGAGAAGCATCGGCAGGCATCCGCCGACTGGGTTCACCTTGTATTTCTTGTACATCTCGAGAGTCTCTTTCTGGAGCCTCTGAGGGTCTTTTTTGTATTTCTCTCTAAGTTCGGTCAGTTTTGGCTGGAGTTCCTGCATCTTCCGCATGGACCTCTGACTCTTTGAGAGGAGCGGGATAAAAGGTATCCTGACTATTACTGTAAGGAGTATGATGGACCACCCGTAATTTCCGGTGAACCTGTCGAAGGACTTCAGTATCCAGAAGAGCGGCCGTGCAAGTATCGAGAAAAAGCCGAAGTCTATTATGTGCTCTAAGTCTCTATTGAATGCCTTGAGAATCTCGTACTTTTTTGGTCCGGCATACAAAAGAAACTCCGCCTTGCCACCCTTTAGTTCATAGGCAAGCCCAACGTCTGCACCTTTCTTATCGCTTCTTTCCATCTTCCAAACGTGTACGTCAGAAGTTGTCACTGTTGGGGCAAGCGCCAGTGTAAAGTATCGATTCTCCTCTGCAATCCAAGGATTATTACCGTGATAAAAAATCTCCTTCTTACCCTCTTCTCCAGTAAAGCGACGCAATAACCTGTGGATCCAGCCTAATCCTTCAATGTTATTCGCGTTTATCTCAAGACGATAGTTGTCATTGAGGAGAACAGGGCCAACACGTAGTCCAGTTCCTCCTTCCTCGTCCGTTGCCATAGCGGATCCAATAGTAACCTGATACTGCTGAACACCTGAAACTTCAGTGACAACATCGACATCATATTTTCCGTTATAAAATGTAAATGTTTTGCTTATAGAAGCTCCTGAGGGTCCTGAATAGATAAAAGAGAGCGAACCCTGCTCTTCTCCTTTGAGTACCAACGAATCTTTGTCAGAAGCATAGTTTACATTGATGGCGGACTCGGCTGATTGACCTTCAGGAATAATGGAAAGAGGATACATTTCCGCACTGGATAACAAAAGGGGAATCGGCCTTTTTTCTTTGTTGGTATACTTTTTCAGATCCCATTTCCTTACAGTTGCTCCTCTTGTAGAAAACACAGCGGTATAGAGGTCTGTCTCTACCGTTATCTCCTTTGACGGGGTTACCTGTGTTTGTGCTGAAATAGGGAGTACTGTTGAAGGAGCGAGCGAACGTTCTTCCTTTGCTGGCTCTTCAGTCTTTTTCTCCTCTTGTGGCGGCTTGGATGGTGCAGGAAGCTGCGGCTTGGTAAAAAGATACTGTGACCCGATTAGCACCATGAGGGCGAGGATGACTGCGATTAAGGCTCTCTTGTCCATTTCCATGGATTATTTCACCGGATCATATCCACCAGGATGAAAAGGGTGGCACTTCAATATCCTCTGCAGTGAGAGGCGGACGCCTTTTATCGTCCCGTGTTTTCGTATCGCGTCCATCGAATACACTGAGCAGGTAGGAGTGAACCTGCAGCTTTGGGGAAGAAACGGCGACAGCAGATACTTGTAAGACTTCAGTATCAGGATGATGATTTTCGACATAACGTTTATCGTCCGGCCTCCGGGTATAAGGTACGGAAAACCCCAGACCACAAAGTTCACGGGGTGATTTTTAATGCACCTTGCGCCAGACTCGGCAGCGGATGTCCCGTTGGGAAGAGGCGGGGTTAAACTACCAACCTCTTGCGTCCCTTGGCCCTTCTGCGCTGGAGGGTTTTCCTGCCTCCCTTGGTGCTCATCCTCTCCAGGAAGCCGTGAGTCCTCTTCCTCTTTATATTGTGTGGACGAAATGTTGTGTATGTTCCCATATTTTCCTCAGCCGAAATTATAAACTGCCAAAAAGCATAAAGTCAAGGGCAATTGATGAGAAGGGTTTCGAGAAATAGCATTTTGCGTGCGGCAGCGCCGCGAGGGGGATGCGTCCTCTGAGAGGAAAGATGATGTTTCTTATTCTTAACCCTCTCTTGTCTCTCTAAAAAGCCTGTCCGCACCTCACTTTCCCGTAACAGGAAACACCACTCCCTTGAAGTGCCTCATTCCTCAATAACCCTTTTGTTCAAGCAGCCAGTTTTATCAGGGACCTCATATCTTCCCTCTGGTCTCTCTTTATCCTCGCCAGCGCCATCGACAGCATCACTACCAGCGCCAGGCCAACCCTCAGCGTCATCTTTGCCTTGCCCCGTATAAAATGATGCTCAAAACCAAAGGATACATCTATTCTGCTATTTACCCTCTCTGCTGCCGTCCTGCCGCTATACATCCTCTTCCACTTATAACTGCTCCTCGCTATCGGCACAAATATCCGCCTGTCGGTTTCAAGCGGTATCCTCACGATCTTCCCCTTGGTCCCCTTCGAACACTGAGCGTACCCTTCGCAGGCTATCCCGTAGGTAGCCGACGGGCACTTGTATTTCAATGTCTTCCTGTCCTTCTCAAACCCGTAAAACGCCATCTCGTATCGTTCATTGCTTGAGGGACAATGACAGTACACTGTGCCCCGGTAATCGTACACAACATTGTCGCTTCTGTCCGGGGCGAGAGCCTTCGTCTGCTCTCCGTCCTTCCAAGTGTTCCGTATGTCTATTACCGGCTTTATCCCATGCTCATCATAGAGAACTTCATTGTCGGGGCCGCTGTCATACGCCTTGTCTCCCGCAAGAGTCTCTATAGACTCGAAATGCTTTTGCTGTGCATCCTTTACCATCGGCACCATCTCTTCTATGTCAGGGCTTGATGCCTTGGTCACTCGGTATCCCACCGGTACCTCATAGGTGGTGTCCACCAGTAGGTGCAGCTTATATCCAAACCACGATACGACTTTTTCCCATAGGCTGCCATCTTCCCTTTTCCCTTTGTACGTCTTTTTCCCCCAGTCAGCATGCCGGTCAGAACTCTCTTGAGAATCCTTTTTCCCTTTCGCCCAGCTTGTTATGGCCTTGCTGTCTATCGCCAGATGTCTCCCCAAATCAGGAAGATAGTTCTTCAATTCCTCTATCAGTCCATCAAACATCTCATCCATTAGGTGCTGCTTTTTCATCAGCTTCTTCAGCAGTGATGAGTATGCATCCTTGGAGGGCACCGCTTTCTCTCCCCGTGCAGGATCGAATCCACACGCCTCACGCAGTTCCCCGTTCCGCAAAAGCTCACGCCGCAGCGACTCTATCGACAGATGCTGATACACTACTCCTGCAAGGACGCTATTCCATGCTGGCCTTATCGGATAATCGTCCCTCCGCCCTTTCCTCTCCCCCTCTAGCACCTGCATCAGTTTGTCATCGGGTATCGCTTCGGTAACCATTTTCAGTCTCTCCAACTCCCCGCTTGCCTCCACGTCCTTCCAACTGAATATCTTTTGCTGTATAATTCTTGCCAAGGGTGCTGCTCCTTTCTTGCTTTTGATGGTTTCGTCACCTTTTCATCAGCAAGAAGCGAGCCACGGCACCCTTTTTTTTGGGGTGAATTTCTGCTTTTCTCCATCGCACACCCAGCGCATCAAGGTTTTATAAGCCTCTCTTGGGGGATTTGTTTTTCTCCACCACCCCCCAATTGGCTTCTATCAATGCGTTACGCATTTCTCGAAAGCCTCTGTTTCATGATTATCTTCATGCTACCAGCTGCCATCCGGTGAGTGCGATACGAAACATTCCTGAAGGCTTATGGTACAATCTCATCATGAAACGGTACAAACCTGTCTCGCTGAGGAGGATAAAGACATATCCCTTGGC
>CAZNTS010000211.1:0-2737 GCA_964576045.1 uncultured Nitrospiraceae bacterium
CGCATTCACCTCTATCATGGCACGCAATGTGTCAAGCCCCACTACTGGGACATCGAACCTCATGTCCTGGTTCGGCTTACTGACCTTCACGACGACTGCGCGTTCGCCCGCGAAAGTGCCCCCCCTCTTTATGGCTTCGTCCGTTCCCTCGATTGCCTCTATCGCCATAACCGCTTTTTCCTTCACCACAACGGTCTGGCCGATATCCAGCTTCCCCATCTCCTTAGCTATCTGCCAGTCAAACTTGATGTCTTCCCATTCGTCTTTTGATATCTTCTCTTCCGTAAGAATTCCCTCGGGGGTGAGCATATCCTGACAGAAATCAGTCGTATTCAAAAGAGTGATGCCGTCCTTCCCAAGTTCTTTGGTGATCGCCAGGAGTATAGAATCGTCACTCCTGTCCTTCAGGGTAAATAGGAGCTTCATCGCCCGCAGGTCAGGGGTGATGTTGCCTTTGTAAAGAAGGGCTTTTGGAACCTTCCCGGCCATGACTGCTTTGTTAGCCCCGAAGTGTTTCAGTGAATCTATAATCGTGCCCAGTTTTCCCACATTCACCCACTTTATTTCATCAACATGTGATACCAGTTTCTTGTCGGCAAGGTGGTCCAGGGCAACAGCAACGACGCGGAACCCTTTATCTCTTGCCTCATCCGCGACTGCTTTCGGCAGTTCACCCTTGCCGGCTATCAGCCCGATCATTTTAGCTTCTCTATTGCGTTTTGTCGTCATGGTCTTATTAAGCTCAGATGGCAGCGAGCATTTAAGAAGCAATTACTTGAGGTCAGGGTTAACCAGCCCATAGTGGACGAAGCTACCCTTTCCCGCAGGCGTACGAAACAGAGCAAAAGTGCTATTGTAAATTCTTTTGAAAGACTGCCGTCCATATCCACAGGCCCTCCTTCCTACCTGCAGATCCCTCTCCTGTTCTTTTCGATGAACCCAATCAGATTCTTTATCTCGTCCGAATACGGCAGGTCTGCCTGGACTTTTTTTATCGCGTCTTTCAGCGTCCGTTTTTCCCGGAAGAGAATCTTGTATGCTTTCTTCAGCTCGGCAAGGGTCGCATCCGAGAACCCGTGTCTTTTCAATCCGACGGTATTCAGGCCAAAGAGCTTTGCCCTCGGTCCTGATGCCATTGTATAAGGAGGTATATCCTGACCGACTCCGCTAAACCCTCCAACCATCGCATACGTCCCGATCCTTGTAAACTGGTGGATAGCAACCATGCCGCCCACGTATGCGTAGTCTTCCACAACCACATGACCCGCCAGTGTTGCAAGGTTTACAAGTACTGTGTTGTCCCCTATCTTGCAGTCGTGCGCGACATGCACATATGCCAGGATAAGATTATTGCTCCCGATAGTGGTAACACCCCGACCGCCCACAGACGCCCTGTGGATGGTCACGTATTCCCTTATTGTGTTGTTGCTGCCTATCGCAACTCCTGTGTCCTCACCTTTATACTTGATGTCCTGTGGCGGGAACCCTATACTCGTGAATGGATAAATGTTACAGTTCTCTCCTATCTCAGTTCTGCCTTCGATAACGATATTGGACTGAAGTCTTGTCCCCCTCCCGATCTTTGCCCCGCTGCCTATTATGCAAAAGGGGCCAATTGTCACACCATCATCCAGAGACGCCCCCTTGTCCACGATCGCCGTTGAATGTATCTCGGTCGCCATCACGACTCCTTCGCCTGGTCTCTATTCAGGACCATTGCAGTAAATTCAGCCTCTGACACAAGTTTGCCGTCTACCGTGGCGTTACCAGAGAACTTCCACACGTTCCCCCGGTGCTGGACCGTCGTAATATCCAGCCTGAGCTGATCCCCGGGTACCACAGGCTTTCTAAACTTAGCCTTTTCTATGCTCATGAAGTACACTGTGTCACCTTCGATACCTGAGAGAAAGGCAGTGATTCCCGCGACCTGTGCCATAGCTTCCACGATCAGTACCCCCGGCATTATGGGGTTTCCCGGGAAATGTCCTAGGAAGAAATGCTCATTTATTGTGACATTCTTGATTGCAACAGCTCTCTTCCCAGGTTCCATCTCAACAACCCTATCGACCAGCAGGAAAGGATACCTGTGCGGCAAAATGTTCTGTATCTCTTTCACGTCCATCATGAGTATCTCCTTTCTAAGGTCTTTATCTTTTCTTCGAGCTCCCTTATCTTCTTGTTGAGCTCCGGAAGTCTGGCGAATAGGGCGGATGCCTTGAGCCAGTCCCTGTGTGGCATTGCCGGAGCACCGGAATAGACACCTTTCTTGAGGTGTCCGAATATCCCCGATTGTGCCCCCACCATTGCACCATCATCGACTCGTGTGTGGTCGGCTACACCGACCTGTCCTCCCATCACCACGAAATTTCCTATCTCGGAGCTTCCGGCGATACCGACCTGTCCAGCGAGAATGGTATTTTCGCCTATCCGTACGTTATGTGCGATCTGGACTAGGTTATCAATCTTTGTGCCGCCCCCGATCGATGTGTTACCGGTCGTTGCCCTGTCGATGCTTGCGCAGGCGCCTATTTCGACGTCGTCACCAACAATTACCCCACCAACCTGGGGAATCTTATGGTGCTTGCCGTCCTCAAGAACGTAGCCAAATCCGTCAGAGCCTATTACCGATCCCGAATGGACGATCACCCGGTTACCTAAGGTCACCCTTTCCCGTACCGTTACATTAGGGTAAAGAATACACTGCGAACCCACAACAGTGTTATGACCAATAAATACG
>CAZNTS010000212.1:0-2708 GCA_964576045.1 uncultured Nitrospiraceae bacterium
TGTCCCCGATCCCTCTCCTTGAGGAACGTGGCTGGACCTTTATCCGTATCCGAATACCTTTCTCTGTCTTAATATATGGCACATTATTCTTCATAATCAAATATGATGGCCTCCTCCGTTTTTGGACGGATCAGAACTCTCTTATCGGCAGCCAGATCCTGATCATAGTTCCCTCGCCCAGTTTGCTCTCCACCTCTATCCGTCCTCCCATAATATCTGTAAGCTCCTTTACCAAGGCAAGACCTATTCCCACCCCTTTGTCTGATGCACTCCTGCCCCTGTAAAAACGCTTGAATACATTCGGTATCTCGTCTTCGGGAATGCCGATGCCTGTATCACGCACTTCGACAAAAAACTCATTATTGTTCTTACCGTAATCGATGCAGACGCTCCCCTTCTCTGTGTACTTGACAGCGTTGGCCATAACATTCTTAAGTATCCTTTCGAGCTTCTCGAGATCAGCGACCACGGCCACCCCTTCCCTCTCCGCAACAGAGAACCGCAGCCCTTTTTCGTGAAATATTGGCTCCATGGAGCTTTCGATCCCCTTGAGAAACTCCTTTAGATTCACCGGATTGTACTCACCCTGGGAAAAGAAGCTGGCCTCGGCCTTTGACAGGTCTTCTATCCCTTCCACAAGGCTCGTCAGTTTTTCAATTTCGTTCCTGATATTCTCGATCCCCTCCACCTTGTTCTCAACGACCCCATCTATCATCGCCTCTGTCTGGGCCTTCATCACGGCAAGTGGTGTCCTAAGTTCATGCGCCACATTCGAGGCGAGGCGTTTTCTTAGCAACTCCTCCTTCTCCAACGCCTCTGCCATATAGTTGAACGTCTCCGAAAGTCTCCCGATCTCGTCACGGGACACCGGTTTCACCCTGATACTGAAGTCTCCCTTTGCGACACGTTCGGCAGCAAGCCTCAGTCGCCTCAACGGCAGCGAAAGGTACAAGCTCAAAAAAACGGCCATGACTACGGCGCCCATACCGGCGAACAGGAAAGACAAGAGCAGAAAGGTCCTGCCCCTTTCCTTGAAAATGGTCCCCTTTACCCTGAGTGGTCCCTCTCTCTTCAGCGGTCTCACAGAGAGCGTACCCAACTCCTGGCCCTCTATGTATAGCGGATATTCCTCATATTCCCCTTCTGCTTGATGGCTATGGATAATGGATTCCATCCTCCGCTTCATGGCGGGAGGAAGAGCATCCATCACGCGATGGGAGTTGGTGATCTCCCTACCCTGCCTGTCCTCAACGCGTATATCAAACCCAAGCATCATGCCCCAGTGAACAGCTTCGGACAAGAGATTCATGTTCCATCTACCATCCTGATAGCTGCCCTCCACGGAGGCCAGGACCCAATACAGATGGTCTTCCCTGGTCCCTTTGATATATTCGTCGAAATCGTCCATGACAAGCCGTTCAAAGATGAGGTTAGAAATTAGAGCAATGGCTATGACCAGTATAAATGCGAGAAGGAGTTTAGTCCTCATCGGGCACGCCTGTAAACTTGTAGCCTACTCCGTAGACCGTCTTGATAAACACAGGGTTCCTCTGGTCATCCTCTATCTTCTGCCTAAGGTTCTTAATGTGGGCGTCGACGGTCCGGTCATACCCTTCAAAATCGTATCCCTGGACCATGTTGATGAGCTGAAGTCTGCTGAATATCCTGCCGGGTTTCTCAGCAAGAAGCATGAGCATCCTGAACTCAGTCGGGGTGAGGACCGTAATGACTCCCTTTATCTTAACCTCATGACTCTCCGTATCCATGGTAAGAAGCCCCTCGTTGAAGCTAAGTACCCTCATCCCGACCTTCTTAGTTCTTCTGAGCTGAGCCTTGACCCGTGCGACAAGCTCCCTAGGGCTGAAGGGTTTAACTACGTAATCATCGGCTCCGAGGCCAAGTCCCTTTATTCTGTCCTCCTCACCACTTTTGGCCGTGAGTATGATTATGGGAGCTTCAGACGTTTCACGTATGACGCTGCAGAGTTCCTCACCTGAAATATCCGGCAGCATCAGGTCCAGGATTATGAGATCAAAGGGCTCCTTAAGAAGGTTCATTGTCTCCTTGCCAGTGCCCGCAACCCTTGTCCTGTAGCCCTCTCTCTTCAGGTAGAGCTCGACAATGTCCGAGATCTTTTTTTCGTCTTCAATTATTAATACTGTTCCTGATTTCCCAATGTCCATAGTATCTGTCTCCTATGATAAATGTAATCACCGCAAGGAACATACCCCCGATAATGTCCACCACATAGTGGTACCTGCAATACACTGTCGAAAAGATGAGCAGTGTAACCACAGGCAGGCCCGCATAGAAGAAACCCCTGCGGTACCTGTATGCAAGGCCCAAGACCACCAATGCTACGGCGGTATGCCCGCTCGGGAAAGCGTCCCGCTTGACGCCCTCGATGTTGTTCAAAAGGGCCTGAACCGGACCTGCGATAACCACTCCCTTGAGGTCGAAAGACTGGAGGTGGTTCATGGTGTAGCGCGGTCCAAGAGCGGGGAAGAGCAGGTATCCCACGTAAGAAAGGTAAAAGCAGAGAAGAACAAGAAAGACCGTCCTTTCGAACTCTCGCTGATTTCCCCAGACTTTTAAGATGATGCCGAGAAAAATGGGTAGGAAATAGTAGCTGATGTAGGCACTCTGGAGTATGTCAGTCGCTACAGGGTTATGGACGCGTTCGAGCATAACCGTCGGATAGCCATTGA
>CAZNTS010000213.1:0-4154 GCA_964576045.1 uncultured Nitrospiraceae bacterium
AAAAGTCTTTCGTCCTTTGAAAAAGGCTTAAAGAATATACCTGGTCTTCTCAGCATGAGATCAGATCGGAAATTGTTCTTTCGTTGTGTGTGGTCTTTCCTCTTCTAATAAACTTAATACTGCTGGAAGATTTAATTCAGCGGCAAGATTGGCCTGTCATAAGGGAATATTTAGAGAAACATATATCTCAGAAATCGAGTCTGCCCATTACAACTTTAACGGAGTTAAAAAGCAACGAGATAATCCTGCAGAGATCTATGGTTCGAGAACAACATATTAAGGTACCCCTGCTGTTATACGAAATTTGCTCGATATTACCGAACTCACGCTCCTCTGCACTAAGGAGAACTGAAAAGTTCTGGGAAAAAGCTGGCCCCTTCATTTCCTCCTTCCTCTGCTCTTTCCCTTCTGGACAGCGGCAGGAAATGACCTTGTGCCGACTTCGACCAGTCTTTTCCTGATCTCCTTAATCTTGTCCCTGATCTCAACGGCCCTCTCGAAGTCCAGCCTCTTGGCAGCCTCCTGCATCTCCTCTTCGAGTCTTTTTAGTGTCTCCTCATCAGGTTCGAATCCTGGCTTCTCTTCAGCAGCCGTCACCGTCCAATAATCAGACTCATAGATGGAGCCGAGAATGTCCTTTATTGTGGATTTCACTGTCTCCGGAGTTATCCCCTCCTCATCGTTGTATCTAGTCTGGATCTTCCGCCTTCTCCCTGTCTCATCCAGAGCCCTTTTCATAGAACCGGTTATGGAATCGGCGTAAAGTATCACCTCCCCGTTAATGTTCCGGGCGGCCCTTCCCGCAGTCTGGATGAGGGAGCGTTCGGACCGAAGAAATCCTTCCTTGTCTGCATCCAGTATCGCGACCAGGGAGACCTCAGGAATGTCAAGTCCCTCCCTCAGAAGGTTCACCCCGATAAGCACATCGAACTTACGCTGCCTTAGGTCGCGTATCAGCTCGACCCTTTCAAGAGTATCTATGTCCGAGTGGAGATACCGCGCCCGCACTCCAAGTTCAATATAGTAATCGGAAAGGTCCTCCGCCATTTTTTTCGTCAACGTCGTTACCAGCACTCTCTCCCCTTTTTCCGCCCTCTTCCTGATCTCATGGAGAAGATCCTCGACCTGCCCGGAAGCAGATCTTACCTTCATTTCGGGATCGATAAGGCCGGTGGGTCTGATGATCTGCTCGACGACCCTCCCCCTCGATTTCTCAGTCTCATAAGAGCCGGGGGTAGCGGAAACATAGACGGCCTGGGACACCCTATGCTCGAACTCCACGAACGTGAGAGGCCTGTTGTCCAGGGCAGATGGGAGCCTGAAACCGAAGTCAACCAGTGTCTGCTTTCTCGACCTGTCACCCTCATACATACCGCCTATCTGCGGAATTGTAGCGTGGGATTCATCCACTACCAGTAAGAAGTCTTCAGGGAAATAATCGATCAATGTATAGGGAGGTTCGCCCTGCGCTCTTCCGCTCAGGTGTCTCGAGTAATTCTCTATGCCGTGACAATAGCCGAATTCCCTGAGCATCTCGAGATCGAATCTCGTCCTCTGCTCGATCCTCTGAGCCTCTATCATCTTTCCCTCTTTCAGGAAGTATTTCACACGTTCTCTCATCTCTTCTTCTATGCCCTTCAACGCAGGCTCGATTCGCTCCTTGGGAGTGATCCAGTGACTGTTGGGGAAGACGGCAAACCTCGTGTGCCTCCTCAGTCTTTCACCAGTCAAAGGATCAAACTCGTAAATCGCATCAACATCGTCACCGAAGAACTCCAAGCGGATCGCTTTGTTAAGTGAAAATGACGGATACACCTCTACATTGTCCCCCCGCACCCGAAAGGCCCCTCTCCTGAACTCGGCATCTGAACGGGTGTATTGCATGTCCACAAGCCTCTTTATAACTGCGTCTCTTTCGGTATGCATTCCCTCATCTATCACAAGGTGCATCTCAATATAGTCCTCGGGCGACCCTATCCCATAAATGCATGAGACCGAAGCAACCACAATTGTGTCTCTTCTTTCGAGAACCGCCCTTGTCGCAGAATGTCGCAGTCTGTCTATGTCATCATTTATCATGGCGTCTTTCTCGATATAGGTGTCTGTTGTTGGAATGTATGCCTCAGGCTGGTAGTAATCGTAGTAGCTGACGAAAAACTCCACCGCATTCTCAGGGAACAGCTCCTTGAACTCTCCATAGAGCTGCGCTGCAAGGGTCTTGTTGTGTGCAATGACCAGGGTCGGTTTTCCTATATTGGCGATAACGTTTGCAATGGTAAATGTCTTTCCGGAGCCGGTCACACCAAGAAGCACCTGGTGCCTCAAGCCACTTCTTATGCCCGCTGTCAGCTCTGAAATCGCCTTGGGCTGGTCTCCTCGCGGAGTGAAATCTGTCGAGAGTTTGAAGTCCATAATTCAGTCTATCAACCGGATGGAAAAGGGGTCAAGAGTGAAACATTTCTATTTGGGATTCAAAAAAAAGATATAAAGTAGTCATGACGAAGTCGAAAAGATACATATCGAATGCACAAGAACCCCTGAAGAAGCCTCCGATGGAGGAAACATATAAACGGATGCAAACAATGTCAAATTCGTCTCTTGGGGATTTAGTGCCAGCCCCTGTATTTCTTGCATTCCAATCTTGAATGTCATGCTGGAGATCATGAGAAAACACGGAAGACCGGAATCACGTGCATGTTTTAAAACGTACCTACTTGTTATGCTTTTTTAACAAGAAAGGGCCTAGTCCTATCCTTTACCACATCGAAAACGTCGACATCTCTTTCAATTCCCCTGTTTTATTTGATAGAATCCAAACGGGACATAAACCGTATTTCGATCCTGGAGAAAAAGATGAGCGAAGAAGAACATGAAAAGCTTGTTAAGACCTCCCTGCATCTCGAAGAAGAGGTCCTCGATGCCCTAGGGGAGCTGGCGGTTGAGTATACGAAAGAGACCGGTAAGAAATGGTCGCGGGGAGCGGTCGTAAGACTTGCGCTCAGCGAGTTTTTCTCGCATAGGGGGAAGATCATTTAAGTTCGCGTACAATGCGGACGGGTATTATTTTTTCGAAAGGGAAACAACCGAGAAAATAAAAAAGGATTAGACACACACTGCGGTTCTTCTCCAGCATTAGGTCTTCCTTAATATCCACTATTCTCAAGCTTCACGACGTGTCTGCTTGACATCAGTTAGGCTCATTCTACCAGGATAAGGTTTCTTGTCAATCATTCTCTTGTACACTTTTTGTCCTATACATTGCCGGGCGAACTTTACCAAAGATTTTGATATACTACGTGTCATGTTACGCTTGCTTATGTGTGTCGCCATGCTGGCTGCTGTTCTCACGGCCTGCAATATGGAACAGTTGGCACCGGAAAGCGTCGACAATAGTGCCACTGAATATAAGAACCTTCATAACCTTTGCACCGGCTGCCACGTTGCTGAAAAGCCTCAGGCAGGAAACGTATTGTTAATTCAGGGGAGCGACACCTCCTCCCTCTGTCTCAAGTGCCATAAGGATTACCTGGAAAATCATCATCCGGTTGATTTTATTCCGTCCGATTCCTCGACCATTCCGTTACCCATGTTCGCAGGAGAGATCAGATGCCTGACATGTCACGAGATTCATGGAGGATCGAGGCATGAAGGAACGCCAAGACTATTGAGGGGTGGGCCTTACGCGGACCGCAGGGAAATATGTTTCAAATGTCACTCTGCGGAAAAATACGCTGCATTTAACCCCCACAACATGCTGGATAACAATGGCAATATCAAAATGGAGAATGGCAAGCCGGTATGCCTCTGATGTCATTCGAAAAAACCGGACCCGGCTGTAGATCGGACTGAAGACGTACAATTCAGGGCCGATGTCGGCTTCCTTTGCTGGCGGTGTCATGCGCTTATGCCTATTAACCTTCTGTCGCAGCATTTTCTCATAAAACCTTCTGCCAAGACCCAACAGAAATCGCCTCACATTCCATGCTAATAAACCTATACGCTAATTCGCTGTTATGAAAGTTAGAGACTGCTTGAACCAGTTCTGCCGGACAGGTATAATTCTGTTATATTGATATGAGCATAATATCTCATGAGCAGAGACTGAAAGAGCTGGGGATCGATCTTCCTGTAGCTCCGGCCGCGCTCGGCGCATA
>CAZNTS010000214.1:0-3359 GCA_964576045.1 uncultured Nitrospiraceae bacterium
GTTTCGAGGCGGCCGTCTCGAATACTACGAAACATATTGCCATAGGGCTTCTTGGAGGCAAAGAAGCCAAGTGCATAGCGAAGATGGCTTCGGCCGTCTCCGGGGGCGAGGAAGAGTACCGGAAGAGACCGATAGTGTCGCAGGTTGAATGCCCTGTGGCTCCCTTAATGCACTATGGCCCAAACACGGAGGCTGTTATTGAGGGCGCTAGGAACGGTACACCAATAATGATTCTATCCTACGCAGAACCGGGGATGACAGCTCCAATATCACTCGTCGGCGGGATAGCTACTTCGAACGCAAACGGCCTAGCGGGATTGCTGACTGCTTGGCTTGCTAATCCCGAAGCACCACTGATCTATCACGCGCAGGTCGACCTGCCTGTACTAACGAAGACTTTCTCATCAAGATCCAAAGTCCAGCTCGGCGTCGGGACGGTTGAAGCCGGACTCGGAAACATAATTGGCACGCAATTGGCAAGATACTACGGATTTCCGAACGTGACTGGACTCGGTATTGGCGACGTGATCTACGGTGGAACTGAGAGTTTTCTGTTTCTAGTGAACGGGGCGTTGTCTACGCTGGCAAAGCCGGATATAATGTACGGCAGCGGCGGGGGCGTTGGAACCGACCTGAGTTGTAGTCTCCTATCTTACGAGCAGATGATTCTGGGAGATGATGTTGCCGGAATGTTCCTCCGCATGTTGAAAGGCGTAGATACAACTCAGGAAACGCTCGACAAATCTCTGGCCGCCTTGAAGAAGGCGGGTCCGGAGGGCCATTTCATGACGAAAGAATCGATAGAGGGCCTAACGAAGGAGTGGTATCTCCCCAAGGTCCTGGATACGGCGGAGCCTGGTCGCATTACCGAAGTTGCTAAAGAAAGAGCGAAAAAAATACTTTCCACGCATCGCGTGGAACCTCTTAACAATGAAGTTCGAGATCAGCTTCGAAAGATCATAGACGAAGCGAGATAGCATCGGCGAATGCGCATACACAATTCAAGGCGGATTTCGCGGTAAGAGAAAACAATGGGAATTAGGCGTCGCGACGCTGATTCAGGAAGTCGGCATTACCTCGCAAGAAATTTGAATCAGTTTGAATGCTGTTCGAGAAGGCGATTGGATTACGACTTCAGGTTCTGAACCGCTGAACAAAACCGAGATAGCTAGGATACATTCGGCCTCAACGGAAATTCTGGAGAAGATTGGGGTTAAGGTTGAATGTGAGGAAGCTCTCAAACTTCTTTCGAATGCAGGAGCCATCGTTGACTTCAAAACCAGATTGGTGAGGATCCCAAGCAATCTCTTGGACGAGATGGTAAAGAAGGGGCTTTCGGGATGCGAGAGACTTCATGCCAGAGATCCAAGGTACGATATTACTTTCCGAGATGGAAAGATACACATGATGACCGATGGAACAGGGATCAAGACTCTAGACATTGATACTGGTCAGATCAGAAATTCAACCAAACGGGACGTCGCCGACAGCGCGAGACTAGCTGATGCGCTTGAAAACGTGCATGTTTACTTCACTATGGTTGACGCTCTGGATGTTCCTGAGGAAGTGATGCGCCTCGAAGAGTTTGAGGCGATGGTCTGTAACACAGGCAAGAATCTCTGCCACTCTGCCAAAGGTAAGATCGAGGCCAAGAATATCATTCGAATGGCTTCAGCGGTTGCAGGGGGAGTTGGAGAGCTCCGAAAGAGACCCATGTTTTTCATGATGCAGACCCCCGTGTCCCCGTTAGTTCACAATCGGGAGAATACGGAGTCAATCTTGGAGGCGGCGAAGTACGGCGTCCCGATGACCATACTAAATATGCCTCAAGCAGGAATGACGTCGCCAATAACCATCGCCGGAACTCTCGCTCTAAGCAACGCCGAGATTCTAAGCGGCATGCTGATAGCCAAGCTAGCAAGCCCCGACGCGCGCTTGATCTACGGAAGCTGCGCACTAGTCTCGGATGTTAGAATCGGAGATTATCCCTTCATGTGCGGAGTCGCAGAATCCGGACTCATGTCCGCAGCCAACGCCCAATTAGCGCACTCCTATGGTTGTCCCTGCATCGTGGGACTGGAGTATGGCAGCGTTCTGGAGAACGCGACTAACTCGTTCAAAATCCTTACGGCTATGCTCACAGCGAACGTGAACGCTGACGTACTCTTCGGAGTTGGATTGATCGGTAAAGCAACGGTCTTGTCGCTGGAGGAGATGGTAATCGATAATGATGTGGCAGGCATGGTGCTGCGCGGAGCTAAGGGCATCGAGGTAAATGACGAAACTCTCTCATTGGACACAATCTCCGCAGTCAAACCCGGGGGGCATTTCATGTCTCAAAGACACACTATCAATCACATTAACAAAGAGTTATTCATCCCAGAAATCTTCGACAAGGTCGAACCAAGGAACCTACCTCACCTAGCAGCGCAAAGAGCGAAGCAGATCCTCGCAGCCCACCAACCAGAACCAGTTAGCGAAGAAACGAAACGTCAACTTAGAAGCATTATCAAGCAGTCCATCAAGCAAAGTGCTTAAGCTCAGAGACTACGGCCTTCCGCTCCGCCCACCCATGTCGTGTTAATGGAATCGATTAATGCGGTATTTTCTTCTCTCCTTCCTCAACTACTTCGTGAATCTTTCGTTTTAGGTCGGGGTCCATTTCAGGGGGCTTATGAGAGGTGAGGATCTCTCTAACTTTGTCTCTAGCTCTTTCGACTACGCTCTTGCTGCCCGCCTTCTTCCATGTGTCATAGGGGCTTGCGTCGGACAACATTGGAGCCCAGACTTCATTCGCATGTTTCATCGTGTGTTTCTGCGCCAGGAAATGTCCTTCGGCGCCAACTTTGTAAATTGTTTCCAGAGCCAAAGTCTCATCGTTTACCTCTATGCCTCCAGCTACTTTGAGCATGTAGTCGTACATCTCGTAGTCGATCAACATTTGTTCATAGGAGAGGACTGTGTAATTCTCAAGCAAGCCTATCGTTCCGCACACATCTCCGCCCGCGAGCATGCAAGTCAATGCGCATAGCGATTTCTCGTAAGCGGCTTGTTCATCAGGGATCTTGGATGAGGAAACGGTTCCTCCGCCGTAGCTTGGCAGTCCGTAATACTTGGCCATTCGAATGTGGCCTACTGTTACCAGTGTCGCTTCCGGGAAAGCTACACAGAAAGCCCCAGTCTTGACCTCCATGGAGAGAGGATACGAGCTGTAGATAATCGGGGTGCCGGGGTTTGCCATCTGCAACGCGACGATACCTCCGAGGATCTGAGCGTTTCCGATCATCACAGATCCCGCAACGGTGATCGGCCCCGTTGCGCCGGTCAAAGGCATCGTCATCAGTATCACAGGGACATGG
>CAZNTS010000215.1:0-6534 GCA_964576045.1 uncultured Nitrospiraceae bacterium
GCGTGTCCTGAAAAATAGTGCCTGCTGTTACAGATCCCTGATGGCGGCATTTTCGACAAATCAACCGTCCTCTAGTTGCCTTCCAATTATCAGTTGAGCCGCATCGAGAGCAGAGAAAGCCTTCCGGCCATCGGAGCTTAAGCAGATAATTCCAACAGGCATCTTCACTCCCGAATCTTTCCTCAAGTTCCAACACCGTCCGAGGGTAATCTTCCATACCCATATACACTACATCTTGTATCTGGTGGAGTCAACTAAATAAGCCTATAATGAAATGATAGCAGAATGTTATACCTGAATCTATTTCATAAGGTCTGCGGCCCCTTATGCCAACAATATTCTTGCCGATTTCATGGCGTGTCATTACCATTTACGTTCCCAGGGAATTATCTGTATCATTGTTTGACAGTACAGTAGAGAATCTTTCTAAGACTCAAATTAAAGAGACAACTTATACGGCTTCTCAGGATTAAGCAATGGATTCCACCAACATCTTGAATTGGGATTTTAGAGAATGGCAACTTGTCGACAAGAGCATTGTCTGGTAAAGTGATAATAGGACTATATTGAAGGAGGGGCATCCAATGCAGGGCAAGACAACAATAAGCGTAATCAAGGCGGATGTCGGGGGTTACGTCGGCCATTCTTCGATGCATCCCGACCTCATGAAGACCGCCGAGGACAGGCTGTCCAGCGCGACTGAAAAAGGGTCGCTTATGGACTATCACGTCACAAGATGTGGCGATGATCTGGAACTCATAATGACGCACGGACACGGTACGGATAACGAGAAGGTCCATAAACTGGCATGGGATATCTTCGTCTCATGCACGGAAGTGGCAAAGGACTTAAAACTCTATGGTGCTGGACAGGACCTTTTGAAGGACTCGTTTTCGGGCACGGTCAAGGGGATGGGGCCCGGAGTTGCGGAGATGGAATTTGAGGAGAGGAAGAGCGAGCCTATCATAATCTTCATGGCTGACAAGACTTCTCCCGGCGCTTGGAACCTTCCGCTTTTCCGGATATTCGCGGATCCCTTTAATTCGCCTGGACTGGTTATAGATCCGTCGAAGCACGAAGGCTTCAAATTCGAGGTCGTCGATGTTTATGAGAAGAAAAAGATCATGCTCTCTGCACCTGAGGAAATATACGATATCCTTATGTTTGTCGGAGCGATGAGGAGGTTTATAATCAGGAATGTTTATAGGAGGGATGGGGTCTTGGCCGCAACAGCGTCGACTCAGAAGCTCAGTCTTGTTGCGGGACGGTATGTTGGCAAGGACGATCCAGTCCTCATCGTCAGATGCCAGTCAGGCCTGCCGGCTGTGGGAGAGGTCCTCGAACCTTTTGCCTTTTCCCATCTGGTTGAAGGATGGATGCGCGGCTCCCACCACGGACCGCTGATGCCGGTTCCCTTTTACGAGTCGAACCCTTCGAGATTTGATGGTCCCCCAAGGGTGATCGCCGCGGGGTTTCAGCTCTGTAACGGCAAGCTCATAGGCCCAAGGGATCTCTTTGATGATCCCGCTTTTGACGACGCAAGGAAAAAAGCAAACGAGGTTGCAAACTACCTCAGGCGTCACGGCCCATTCGAGCCTCACAGGCTTGGGCTCGACGACCTTGAATATACAACCATGCCTCAGCTTATGAAAAAACTCGAAGGAAGGTTCATTCCTGAGTAATATGAAATGAGTGATTGACACAGGGTTACGCGAGACAGAAGGAGAGAGGGTGCTCTAGTGAGATGCCTGCTACGGACATATGCAGTGTCAAAAAGATAGGTATATTCGGTTTTTTCGCAAGACGCGATGAAAAGAAAAAAATCCGTGTGGATGCTTGAGGTGAACAAAGAAATTGAGAAAATTTGCGTCTAGGCCCAGAAGCAGTATGCAGTAGTGGGTCATTATGATTTTGTGAATATTGTTGAGGCGACGCATGAGGGAACTGTTATGAAAATGTCCGCAGAGATAGGTTCGAGTGGGTTCGGTTCAATTTTTGATCCCTGTGGCAATGCCTATCAAAGAGTTTCTCGATATTTTGAAATGATTCTTGATTTTGGCCAGGACTCTGCTGATACGACCAACAGGCTTAGTAATGTATGTTTTTCTTCCTGTGCCCAGTATCTCTAAGCGAGCGCATGTCTAATAGATTTATCTATCTATTTTTATTTATTGCTTTTATATATTCAATCTCTTCCGTCCATTCCGAAGACGAATATGAGAAAAAAAGGAAGTTTATGGTGGCTCATGATATCAAGGGCAGAGGGATAAAAGACGAGAAAGTGCTAGAGGTGATGGGAAAGATGCCAAGGCATCTTTTTGTTGATGAATCCCTGAGGCGCAAAGCGTATGACGACTATCCCCTTCCCATAGGCGAAGGTCAGACCATATCGCAACCCTATGTGGTCGCATTGATGACTGAGACTTTGAAGTTAAGACCGACAGACAGGGTCCTGGAGATAGGTACAGGTTCAGGATATCAAGCCGCGGTGCTGGCGGAGATAGTGAAAGAGGTTTACACCATTGAGATAAGAAAGGGACTTGCGGACAAGGCCGGAACAAGACTTAAGGAGCTTGGATATAGAAATGTGAAAATCAAGTATGCAGATGGATATTTCGGATGGCCAGAATACGCCCCTTTTGATGCTATCATTATAACGGCCTCGGCGAATTATATACCGACTCCGCTTATAATGCAGTTAAAGGAAAACGGCATGCTGATTATTCCTCTTGGTAGCACTGTCTATTACCAGATCCTCACTCTTGCAACCAAGAAAAAAGGCGAGGTTTATCTGGAGCAGATGGGCCCTGTCGCCTTTGTGCCCATGATCGGCGAGGCGCAGAAGAAAAGATAGCTACTCTGGTTCAGGGAAGGTGAGAAATGCAAATAAGTAAGCTCCAGCCCCGATCCAGAGAACTCCTCTGAAACCTACCGTCATTGCGAGCATGACGGAGGCAATAGGTGCGACAACAGAAAGGCAGCCGTTTATTGTCCAAGCCCAGGGAATTGCCGCGGCGTTTGTCCCGCCTAGATTTCTAATGCCGAGGGGAAAGGGTATGCCCATCAGAAGACTGAGGGGAGTGAAAAAAAGGAAGGTATATATAATCTTGCTCACAATAGAAGAGTGAGAGATGATGTCGGAAGTCGAGGGAAGGAAAAAGCTGTAAGCGATGACAAGGATTAAGAGTATGACGATTATAAGCCGGTTTCTCATTATTGAAAATCTTGTGCTCAGCAGGCTCCCCGCACCTGAGCCTATGAGGATAGAAGTGAGAACCGTTGCGACAGCATAGGGTGGATTCCCCAGGGGAAGGATCATTTTCTGGATCAGGGGGATTTCCACGAACATGAAACCGAGACCAAGAAAAGCGAAATAGAAAAGGTTGGGGTTAAGATTAAGGCTAAGAATCGAATGATCTTTTTTCTCGGCCTTAATCTTTTTATCTTTTGAAAGGGCCGGCAGCAGTATGAGTACTACGCTTAGTACTAACACCTGAACAAAGACGGCCGGCAGAAGATAGCCTTCTTCTATGAAATACTGCCACTTGCCGCCCATGACATCATAAATTTTTTTTACATTTCCGAGTTTCAGATAATAATGAAAAAAGGGACTTTCATCGTGAACCGGAGCAATATCGAAGAGGTAAGCGCGTTGAAATGACTTGCGTGTGGATAAATCGAGGATGCTCCGGAAGGCATTGAAGTATTCATTTGAAGTCATCTTAACGTAGATATTTGTTTCCTCTTCCGTTATGCCCGGAAGGCAAAGCAGGTCAAACCTCATCTCCTTCGAAAAATTTCTGACGGCCTTTATCTCTTCGGGCCTGAACGGACTCATCTTTGCGAGAATACCAATTGTCCCCCAACTCCTGATCGAGATAATGTTCTTGTCTGTTTCTCTTATCCCCATAGCTTCCATAGCGGTCACGATAGTGCTTAATAATCTAAATTCGATTCTTGGAGGCGGCAGAATAAAGAGTTGAATATTCAGAACTCCATTATCCTTCAAGTGGCCGAGATATTCCTTAAACGCCTCTACTGTAAATCTATAATCTTCAGCAATTCCGAAGGAGCCTGAAGAAGCAACGCCCATCAAAGGAATATCGATCAAATCGAATTTATTGTCTCTTACTCTTAGCCAGGACCTCCCGATACCAGGCCACGTTTCATTGTTGTATATCCCTTGTGAAAAGTCTCCAAATTCGTCCCTTACTACCTTCAGGACAAGCGGATTGGAATCGACCTTATAGATGTTCTCCGCCCCATATTGTCGCGCCAATAATACCTCCAGCCCCCCCTTTGGTTCGAGTATCAGTACATCTTTTCTCCTGTTTACTCTGTAAGGCAGGGCGGAAGGCAGGTACTTCAGGAATCTCAACGCTTGCCGACTTCCGGCATCGGTGATTGCATTTATGTCTCCCCCGTCTATAGAAAACCCGATCTGCTCCGGAAGGGCATCAAGATATCTGAGGCTCAGACCGGGAGCGAATCTTGCCGCAGGACTCTTGAATGTGTCGATACGAGAAAAGGGGCTGTAATACGTTCTACCACTCTCAGCCCCGGGGAACTGCAAGGCAAGCCGCAACCCTTTATACGCGGACATGCGGGGACTGATAAGGCCGGGCACGAAAAAAAGGGAGAGGTTGAACAGGATAAGAACAATGCAGACAAACCTTGTTTTTTTTGCGCCGTTCACAAAGGCGCCTGTCAGTGAGATAGAAGAAACAAGTACAACAGCATACTCCGGCGCAATAACACTTAGAAGATATAAGACTGTGATCGAACCTGTACCGGCACCGATAAGGTCTGAACCATAAATGAACCCTGTTCTGCTGCTCAACGAAGTAAATACTGTAGAAACGCTTAGTCCGAAGAAGAAAAACGGTACGGAAAGTAGCAGATAATATAGACAGATATAAACAAGCTCGATTTTATCCCATGAAAGCCTTACCGGATCAAAGGGTATTTGGTTTGATACGACGTAGCTGAATGTTATGCCAGCTCCGAGGAGCAGACCATATAAACCTATCCTCCTTGAAACCAATTCATACTCCGAGGAGACTTTCAGCCTTGGGTAAACTGAAAGAACAGACCCGCTGGCGCCGATTCCGAGCATTGATATGCTTATGACCATGAAAGCAAAATGATACGAGAGAGAAATGGAAAAGATCCTTGTTAAAATGATTTCATAGGCAAGAGATGAAAGTGAAAAGAGGAAAATCCCTGCCAGTATTCTTCTTCGTGCCATTGCCACGCCCGTGCGGGATTATTCAAGGCAAAGGATTGATTCTAACTTTGCCTGGACTTCCAGGCTGTTTCATAAATCTAAAGTATCACAATGCTGCATTGTTTGCAATAAGACCTCAGAATGCTACTAGTCCGCGGCTGAGATAGGGCAAAAAGGTTAATGTCCACAGGAGAAGGAAAAAGAGGACAGGCTACTTTTCTGCTCTCTTATGAAAGTCAATCATAGGCTTATAGCAACTGTTTTTGTTTCAGTAATCAACAGTTGCTTTGAAATGGCTATGGTGTCAGGTATTAGGCACAGCGCGGGCAAAGGCAAGCGCTCGGCCAAGTTTGTCACCTAGACGGCGCAAAACCTTGTTGCTTTGAAGGGCAGCTATTTCTTATCAGAACCCTCCATATCTCCGTTGAACATACCCTTTAAGATATCGTTTGCGCAAAATTTTCCGCACATCGTACAGGAATGATCGTCGCCGTTTCCTCGTTTTGCCTTGATTTCTCGTGCGCGTTCCGCGTCGATCGCCAACGAGAACTGGGCTTGCCACTGCATATCCCTCCGCGCTTTGGCCATAGCCTTATCCCTGTCCCGGTTCTTCAGCTTGATCATATCCCCTATGTGCGCTGCTATTCGAGAGGCGATAACCCCTTCCCTGACATCTTCGGGGAAGGGAAGTCCCAGATGCTCGGACGGAGTAACATAGCAGATAAAGTCAGCGCCGAATGAGGAAGAAAGGGCGGCGCCAATGGCAGCTGTAATGTGGTCGTAGCCAGGAGCAACATCGGTCGTGGTCGGGCCGAGCATGTAAAAGGGCGCCTCCCCGCTCATCTTTTTCTCCATTATGATATTCGCCTCGATTTCGTCAATCGGGATGTGCCCCGGGCCTTCTACCATCGTCTGGCACCCCATCTGTCTTCCGGTCTCTGCGAGTTCGCAGTTGATGAGCAGCTCTTGTATCTGGACCCTGTCGCTCGCGTCGTGTATCGCGCCTGCGCGGAAGCCGTTCCCGAGGCTCAGGATTGTATCATACTTCTTCATGATATCGACCACCCGGTCAAACTGCTCGTACAAGGGGTTTTCCAGTTTATTATGCTCCATCCATGCCACCATATAGGAGCCACCCTTCGAAACAAGGCCACCATAGCGGTAGTGCTGCTTTCTGAGCATTTCGACAGTCTGTCGGTTGATACCACAATGGATCGCCATAAATCCGACCCCTTCCGCGCACTGCTTCTCTGTAATTTCGAAGAGGAGCTCCGGAGGCATTTTCACAGCAGCTCCGTACCGCTCGA
>CAZNTS010000216.1:0-2601 GCA_964576045.1 uncultured Nitrospiraceae bacterium
CCGTCTGCCTGATGATGACATGATACTGCGTGCAACTATAGGCAAATAATGAAAAAACCGTCATGTTCTTTTGATTTTGATGATAGACTTGAATTAAGGTTATAGGAAACCTGAATTTAGATGCACTGACAGAATAGCCTCACAAAATCAAGAAGACATTGAGATAGTACGAGCCCGTGAACCTTTTCTCTTATAAACGTTTTATAAGCCTGCTGAAGGCGGAGGTGAGCCATGAATACTGGAACAGTTGAAACGGACTTTCCGGAAACAATAGGAAAGGCAGGAACAGCCGTCAAGAGAGGAATGATCAATACTTTGAAAGGGCTTAATGAAATCGAAGCAGAGATCGTGAACCTTGTTCGGAACACAGTGTCGGACACCCTTCGGGCGGGTGACGAAACGGCGAAAGAGACACTGTTAATCACAGGAGATGTTGTGAAAGGTGCCATAACCGCCACTGAGGAAGTTGGCACGGGTCTCGTCATGAGCACAAAGAGCGTTGCAAAGGGAATTGTTATGGGAGTGAACGATGTAGGAGGAGATGTCATGAGCGTCGCAAGCCAAACTGTCAAAGGAGCTGTGAAAGGGGCTGCTGCTGTAGGCGCAGATATTGCGGTTGTGACCAGAAAGACGGTCGACGGCATCATTGAGGCAACCAAGGAGATCGGCGGGAATGCCGAGAATGTAGCAAAAACGGTTGTGGAAGGGGCCATAGAGGCGGCAGGTAGTATCGGAAGCACTGCGGTTAAAGAGGTGAAAGAAATGCTGGTCGGTGCCGTTGACGGATTTAAGGAAGTCGCGAATGCCGCTCTCCCGAAGCCGTACAACTCTGCAAGACATCCTCAAGCACGCTCTGTCGTCGAAAGAACCGAAATGCGCTCGACACCTCGAAGAGGAAAGCGGAAGAAATCGGAATAAAGGATGTGGCTTAACAGAAAAGATCAAGATACAACACAGGAGATCTCCTGGAGCCGAGCCCCTGAGCCGCCGACTCACTCAGGAGGGCACGGGGAAATCGTGGCAACTACGTGTCTGTACGAGAATGATACAGAACGAAGGCAACATTCCGAGGCTATCCGAAAGCTTGCGGTGGATTTGGGCATACCGGAGGAAAAGATAAGAGCCGTCTACGATGCTTTCTACTGCAGTATCAGGAAAGGGGCTCGAATCAGAGATTACCTTATCATCCTCGTCAGCCGCAATGTGAGAGATTCGGTCAGGAAGGGCAAATAGTGGTTCAGACAATTTCGGTTGCAAACCTCAAAGGCGGAGTGGGCAAGACTACATCAGCAGTAAATATTGCTGCATGCTGGGGAGAGGCAGGCAAGAAGGTTCTCCTCGTGGATATGGATCCCCAGGGAAGCGCGACTGTGTCCTTTGGCGTTAAGAGTGATGGAAATGACCTATTGGAGGCGTTGCAGAAGACAATCGCATTGCCTGTAGTGCAGACTGAGGCCGATGGCGTGGATCTCGTACCATGCGGTCCTAACTTTGCGGCTGCCAGGCAAAGATTTACGGGAGCGATAGGTAACGAGTTGCTGCTTCGTTGCTTAAAGCAGACACATGGTGATTGGAAAAGAGTGATCGTAGATTGCCCTCCCAGCTTGGGGATTCTTACCATGAGCGCCCTCTGGGCAAGTACCCATGTTGTCATCCCAGTTGAAGCCAGTTTTTTGGCGATGAGCGGTCTCAGCCAAATGACGGAGATCATATCATCCGTGGGAAAGCATCACCCAGCCCTACGTCTGGGTGCAATAATACCGTGTCGAGCCCATCCGAGACGCAAAGTTCACCAACAAATAATGGACCAGCTAGAGTCGCTTTTCCCGGGCAAGGTTGCTCCTCCAGTGCGTGAGAATGTCGCGCTGACGGAAGCCCCGGGACGAGGAAAACCGGTAATATATTTTGCCGCCAGGTCCCACGGCGCCGAAGATTACCGGCAGGTCGCTTCATGGCTCGGGGGACACCTGGGCAGCGTTGGGGATGGTGGGTAACTCTCTTTTCCCAACCTTAGTTGCATCAACTTTTCTGCGGTCAAGCCGCCCGGCAACTGGATTATTCCGTTAGGCCTGCACCTTCCAGATATCGAACACAATTTAACAATCATTTAATAGACCGGAAATATTTCTGTAACAATAGAACGCTAGACTAGTAGTACTGTCCTGGACGTTTTCGGCCATTCACGACCGAGACGCTCATATTAAGAGGAGGCATGTATCACCTGTCACAGGTCACGCAAAGACAAGGATTATCTGCATTGTGCTAGATGAGGGATACAAAAGAATACACGAGTTACGTGCGGGAAGTTTGAGGCCACCTGATCTGAGCAGAATATATGGCAGGATTCAGTACGTGAACAGGTTCCCTCATTACCGGGTGGAAGTAGTCACTTCCATGGCCGATCTGGAGGTCCGGGAGGTTGCGTCTCTTCCTAATGGCCCTGGCCTTTGGCAGATTGTAGACAAGTTTCCTGATTTCAGAATTCAGATTGTCGAGGCTTTTGGCGATTTCAGGATCAAATTTGTTAATTAGTTTCCCATCCTAAATTGAGGAGAGGGAAAGGTCTTCAGGAGGCAGTGATATGACGAAAAGAGAATCAAA
>CAZNTS010000217.1:0-8245 GCA_964576045.1 uncultured Nitrospiraceae bacterium
TCCGTGCCTGTCAATTTTGCGGAGAGGCCGATTGCAGATCTACATCTCGGAAAGCATCCCGACATCCTGCTTCTGGCCGTTAAGAGAGGAACGGAATGGCTCTACAACCCCCAGGAAAATTATACGCTCCAGGCGGAAGACACCCTGATATTCATGACGACCCCGGAGCAGAGACTCGAGCTCGAGAAAATATTTGAAGGGTAGCAAAGTTTTTCAGAGGGTCAACAATGCAGCTTAGGATAAATAACTCAAATGTCCGGACCCCTAGCACTGTTTCCTGAAACCTAATAATGGGTTATTACGAATTCAGCATAGCGAATGTGGGCAATTCCAAAGAAGCTCTTTTGCACAGGATGTCGGAGCTTGGATGTCTCGGAGTGACCGATAGCAAAGAAAAGCTTGTTGCCTATTTCAGAGACACCAACGACATCATGGTACTGAGAGACGCGTTACGGTCCTTCAGAAATGCCCTGCGCGAATTCGGCCTTAATGCAGACTTCACCTTCGATTATCATTACCTCTCTGAGAGGGACTGGAGTGAATCGTGGAAGAAGCGTTTCGTGCCGATTGACATTGGAACCAAGCTCTCGATCCTGCCCCCCCTGGGAAAGCAGATGTGAGGGTCGCATACCCCTGATCATTGATCCCGGCATGGCCTTCGGCACTGGGCACCATGAGACCACAAAGTCATGCCTCATGCTAATCGAGAAGTTTACGTCCTCCCCGTTGTCATTACCATTGGCCATAACCCATCCTTCACATCGCCTAAACCCGAAGGCAGAATGGGTGGGGCTTCACAGTTTTCTCGATATCGGCACAGGAACCGGAATTCTTGCGATTGCAGCATCCAAGCTCGGTTTCAACCGGGTCGTGGGGGTCGACATCGACCCCCTTGCCGTTGACGCCGCCACGAGAAACGTCTTACTGAACCAGCTTGCGGGTGTTGACATAATTGAGGGCCCCATAGACCATGCTAAAGGAGTCTTTGATATGGTGACGGCGAATCTTATGTCGGAAATACTGGTTAGCCTTGCTCCTGATCTCGCATCACGCCTGAACAGCCCAGGGATCGCGATTCTCTCTGGTATGCTCCCCGGGGAGGAAGACGGCGTAATCTCGGCGACGGAGTCCCATGGACTTTCACTGCTCGAGAAAGTCATCGACGGCAGGTGGATTTCACTAGTCTTCCTTAATTGACCTTGTTGTGTTCCGTGCATTAAAAAACTTAAGTAAAGATTTCTTTCAAATTGACAATCCCTGCGCCAAGAGCGCAGGGCGTTTCGCCAATTTGATGCCGCGAGCGGCACCAGAAATTCTCGATACAAAATCATCGGAACGATTCAGCCCTGTGCCAAGAGCAACAGGGAGTTCTCGTGATTCATTAATTCTGGACCTCAGCAGGGTCACTCTAAGCGCAGACATGCTGGATAAGACACTTTCGTTCCTACCTCGTCATTAGGTATAATTGCTGAAGAAGTTCGGAAGCGTGGTAAGATATTCCCCAGCAATTGTGGAGGGGTCTGGCACATGAACATCGTCTATGCTTATATCATTACTTTCATTGCCAGTTTCTGCATGTTGGTGATCGAGATAGTGGCAGGCCGCATTCTTGCCCCTTTTGTGGGAGTGTCTCTTTATACCTGGACAAGTATAATTGGCGTTGTTCTGGCGGGAATTAGCATCGGTGCGTATCTGGGCGGAAAACTGGCTGACAGGTTCCCCGAAAAGAAGACCCTTGGATGGCTACTCTTCTTGTCAGGAATAGCCACGCTCTCTGTAGCTCCGGTTACCAGTCTTGTTGCGGGATACCACTTTCCCACTACGCTGATGCTCCGGATTGTGATCGTGACAACCCTTGCTTTCTTCATCCCCAGTTGCGTACTCGGAACGATCTCTCCGATTGTTGTGAAACTCGCTCTCCGTAATGTTGAGACCGCTGGCAACGTCGTTGGAAAGATATACGCTTTCTCTACCTTTGGGTCTATTATCGGCACCTTTGCCTCTGGCTTTTTCCTCATCTCCTGGGTAGGGACGAGGCTCATAATTTTGATGATCGGGGGATTATTAGTCCTTACTGCACTTGGGTGGGCCTCTTTTTCCAGAACAAAGAAGGTTACGGCCGGAGTTATGCTCCTTTCCTGCTCTCTCATCATGGGCACTTATGGCTTTGCCTTCAAGCCCCCTGTTGACGCCTACACCAATTATTACAAGGAGAGCAATTACTTCACAATCAAGATTAAAGACGCTACGAGCTCCGACGGCAAAACACCGCTGAAGGCGCTGGTACTGGACAACCTCACCCATTCATATGTGAACCTGAAGGACCCACTCCATATAGAATACAAATACGAAAAAATATACTCTGAAGTACTAAAGTGGAAGTATGGAAAGGATGCGGCCTTTCGCAGTCTTACAATAGGTGGCGGGGGCTATACCTTTCCGAGATACATGGAGGTCTATTATCCGAACGCATATGTTGAGGTTGTCGAGATAGACCCTGAAATCACAAGGGTCGTCTATTCTCATCTGGGATTACCTCAAAACACAAAAATACGCACTTACAATGAAGACGGCAGGTGGTTTTTGATTAACTGCAAGGATAGTTACGACCTGCTCTTTATCGACGCATATAATGACCTTTCGATCCCCTACCATCTTACTACAAGAGAATTCGCCCAATCGCTCAAGAACATTTTGAATCCGGGGGGCATCTTGCTGACGAATATAATCGATAATTTTCAAAGGGGCTCGTTCCTGCCTTCCACCATAAGGACCCTACGCGAAGTCTTTGGAGAAAAGAACGTTCACCTGATCTCTATAAGCCCGAACTTCGAAAAAATAGGCTCTGCCACCTTTATTGTAATGGTTGGCAAAAATGAATTGGACATCGGGAATTTTGAGTCATTTCTGAGAAAGAACTTCGGGATAGGGGCGGCCTCCTTTGTGGTGCCGGAAGAACTTGTTGGACAATTTATGAGAAGGTCTTATTCCGTGCTTTTGAGGGACGACTACGCGCCCGTGGACAATCTCATTGCACCTGTTTTTGAGGAGAGGTTCGGGTATAGCAGGAAGATACGATAGGCAGTGCTAGCGCGTCAAGGCTGGGACGGTTTTTTTCGTTCCCGTAAGTCGCTTCCCCAATTTCCCCTGTCAGTATGCCAGATTCCCGAAAACAATATTCGATGTGTCTACGCAAAAAAATAATTATCGACAGGATCAAAAAGAGAGGACCACATAAGCTTCAAGACGTCCGTAGAAACCATGATACTTTTTACAGCAGCCTCCAGCATCGAAATTACCCTCAATAATATCACGACTAAACGAGCCTGCCGCAGATGTATAAAACTCACCCGCATAGCAAGAAAGTGTGAGAAGCTTGACCTAACGTTTGAGAGGCAATGGCAGCTGAAGGCTCAAGACTTTGGTCAGTCTGAATGTATATGCAGATGAAACTTTGGTGGTCGAAGGCTGCCATTTACACATTGAACCTGAAATTGATGATGTCCCCGTCCTTAATCTGGTAGGTCTTACCTTCCAGCCTCAGGAGTCCTTTTTCCTTTGCCGCATGCATAGTGCCGCATACGATAAAGTCCGTATAATTTATAACTTCGGCCCTGATAAACCCACGCTCGATGTCCGAATGTATTTTCCCTGCGGCATTATGTGCTCTTGTGCCGCTCGTGATAGTCCAGGCCCGAACTTCGTCTTCCCCCACCGTTAGAAAAGATATCAGGCCAAGCAGATCGTAGCTAACATGGATCAGTTTGTTCAGGGCCGGCTCCTGTATGCCCAGATCATCCAGAAATGCAGCGGCCTCTTCCTGGGAGAGCTGAGCGATCTCCATCTCGATTTTTCCGCACAAGGAAAGTGCCGCGTGGCGGGTGATGTGTGACACTGCTTTATCCTTGTCGAGATATGCTTCAACTTCTTTTTGGATATTCGTAGCTTTATCGCTGCCTAGGTCGTTTTCTCCCATGTTTATCACCACTACCTCTGGTTTGGTCGAAACAAACTGTAAGGGCCTCATCGCCTTCTCCTCTTCCTCGTCAAAGTCGATATTCCTGAGGGGTATCTCTTTTTCAAGGGCTGTCCTGCACTTCGTCAGAAGTTTCTTCTCTTTTTCGTCAGGCTTTTTCCCCCTCTTGGAGCCCTCCTCCATTCTGGCAAGTCGCTTCTCGACAAACTCGAGGTCCCCGAAAATGAGTTCGAGTTCCAGCGTTTCGATGTCCCTGATGGCATTAACTCCGGCCAAAGGATGTGAGACTGCATCTTCCTCAAAGGCTCTTACAACGTGGACAATGGCGTCGGCATCCTTTATAACGTCGAATACCTTTCTGTTCTGTTCGACATCTCCTTTTGTCAATCCTATATAATCGATGTATTCGACCGTAGCATGAGTCACCTTCTTTGGTTTATAAATTCCGGCAAGATTATCGATTCTCTGATCCGGCACCTTCACCACCCCCAAATGCGGTTCACCGCTCACTGTGGGATAAATAGTCGTCTCAAGGTTCTGACCGGTTAGCGCATTGAAGACTGTGGTCTTTCCCGAATTGGATAATCCTATTATTGCTAATTTCAAATAATTCTCCTTGGTTAAGATAAGCGTTACCTTGACATTGAAGACCACCTGGCCAGTACTTTCGGGACGGTATGCCCTCGACTCTCACACACAGAAATCAGTTACCCCGGCATACTAAAAATAAGAAATGATGTATCGTGCCATGGGTCCAGTGGTTCTCAATCCAACCTAAAATTTACATCTGCCTTCTTCCCTCGAGAGCCTTGCTCAATGTCACCTCGTCGGCAAATTCGATATCACTTCCCATGGGGAGACCATATGCGATCCGGGTAACTATTACGTGATGACCATCCAGACATTCGCGCAGATACTGGGCGGTCAACTCTCCCTTCGTATTGGGGTTCGTCGCTATGATGATCTCATCAACCTTGTCCGCATGGACCCTACGAACAAGTTCGTCAATTTTAAGCTTCTCAGGGGTGATCCCATCAATCGGAGAGATAGCACCCAGAAGCACGTGGTAAAGGCCGTTATAAGATCTGGCCTTCTCGATCACCAGGATGTTGCTCGGTTCCTCCACCACACAGATCTTCTTCCTATCACGCCTTTCATCAGTGCATATCTCACAGACATCCAAATCAGTAATGTTATAGCACTTCGTACAAAACCGCGCCTTGTCTTTCACCTCGCCTATAGCGGTTGCAATGGCTTTTGCCTCTTTCTCGGGCATACTGAGTATAAAAAAAGCGAGTCTCTGGGCAGTCTTCCGCCCTATGCCGGGTAGGCGCATGAGCTCACTGATGAGGTTCTCGATTATTCCAAGTGTCATCCGAAGATATTCCCGAGTCCGCCAAGGCCCGGTATCTGTAATCCTCCAGTGAGTCTGGACATCTCCTGATTCACCATCTGCTGCGCCCTCTTCAGAGCCTCATTTGTGGCAGCCAATATCAAGTCTTGGAGCATCTCTACATCATCGGGGTTCACCACGTCCTTTTCTATCCTTATTGAGATGACCTCTCCGCCTCCGTTAGCAATCACGGTGACCATACCGCCACCTGCGCTAGCCTCCACTGTCTTGGTTTTTGCCTCTTCCTGCAGTCTCTGCATCTCTGCCTGAAGTTTCTGCGCCTCACGCATGATATCACCAAGCATCTTCTTAGACATCGCTCCCTCCATTCTTTAAACTATCTATTGGCTTTATATCCACGATCCTTCCCTCAAATAACTCTATCGCTTCTTTCACTAGCGGTTCTGACAGGGCCTTTTCCTTCAAGTCTTTCTTGCGTGGGATCTTTCTCTTCGCCGTCTCGATCTTCACCGGCACTTTCTTCCCGAGAATCTCTTCAGCAGCCTTCCTTAGCAGATCTAGATTTTTTCTTACAGAATCAGCGTGAATAGCCGTTCCACCGCTGAAGGTGATCATAAGAACATCGCCCGCCACGTTCACCTCAGCTTCGGAAATTTTGATGGCCAAGAGATGGTTCATACGCTCAAGTTTCTCAAGGAAGATGTCCCGCAACTCACCTTTATGAGGTTGATCGTGGGAATCCTCAGCAGGCAGTGCAGAAGAAATCTCGGAGAGAGAAATGGGTTCCAATCCTGCTGGTAAGGTTTCTGCTTTCGGCTTCACGTGCACATGCCTTTCCTGCAAAGAGTCCTCCCCCATGGGTCTCATAACTAAATGTTCCGAATCTGAATCCTTCGCGGTGTTTGATTGTCCCTCGGCCTCCACGAACGATTCGATATTTTTCAGGGCCTCCTGCACGGGTTTCAGCATATTAAGAAAGCTGGCCCTGATAAGGGCCATTTCCAGAGCAACCCTGGGCGAAAACGCAGACCTCACCTCGGCCTCCGCCCTGATCATCTCCCCGAGCAGAAGAGTAAGATGGTCCTCTGAAGTTATCCGCAAGAGCTCAGTGATAACGCCGAGTTCGCTTTCACTCGCCTGTAGCACATCTCCGGGTTCCGATACTATACTTGCAACCAGCAGGTCCCTGAAGAACTGCATGAGGTCTTTCGTAAAGGACCTGATGTCCGTCCCCATTTCAGTGAGTTCGCTGACGATTTCGATTACCCGTTTCCTGTCGCCCCTCATCACAGCAGCTGCCGCCCCCGAGAGCGCTCCGAAGTCAGCGACCCCAAGAAGGTCCTTTACTTCGGATTCCTTGATGTCCGAAGAAAAGGCCGCTACCTGATCGAGAATCGTGAGGGAATCTCTCATGCCACCCTCGGATGCTCTGGCAATCATCTCTATAGCCGGGTCGGATATCACAATTCCTTCGGACTGGGATATTTTCCTCAACCTCTCCTTAATTTTCAGAATAGGGATCTTTCTGAATGGAAGATGCTGACATCGTGACAGTACGGTGGCAGGTATCTTTCTGGGAGCTGTTGTCGCAAGCACGAACACAACATGGGACGGAGGCTCCTCAAGGGTCTTAAGGAGGGCATTAAATGCCGGGCCCGAAAGCATATGGGCTTCGTCAATTATGTATACTTTAAAGCGCCCACCGGCAGGGGCATACTTTACCTTTTCACGTAGGTCCCGTATGTCATCCACGCTGTTGTTTGACGCACCGTCTATCTCCATGACATCAACGGATGAACCATCAACAATACCACGGCAAAAAGAGCATCCCCCGCAAGGTAAGGCAGTCGGCCCCTTTTCGCAGTTAAGGGCCTTCGCAAGTATTCTTGCAGTGGAAGTCTTTCCGACCCCCCTAGGGCCAGAAAAAAGATATGCATGGGCGATCCTGCCCTGCTCGATGGCATTGCTGAGAATGCGGCTTATCGGCTCTTGACCTATGAGGTCTTCAAAACCCTGCGGCCGCCATTTTCTTGCCAATACTAGATAGCTCATGCTTTTATCGGTTACGAGTTACAAGCTGAACAAGGGTAGTTATTGAAATTTATCACTCGTAACTGTCTTTTCTGTCTCTTTGCAACCAGGGAACAACTTGCTGCGGCACACAGAATAAATGCTTACCGCTGCTTCCTTCCGGATCTGGCGGGGTTCACACCGTTCCGTTGCGCAGGGCCGCTCCCCGGCTGCAAAAAAACAGAAAACTCGACCATTTATTTTAGCATACACCCGCTAATATTTGGCACTTGTACGCATTGATTAGTATCCTTGATGCGTTCTCTATTTGGTCATTGTATGGAAATCCGAGCACTTTATGAGCTCAGCAAGAAAAGAATCTTACAGGGCGGGATTCTTCGAATCAAAATCCTCCATTATCCGAACCACCTCGCTCCAGGTGAAAGACGTAAGACTAAGGGCCTGGGTGCGAATAATACTATCGGCCGCGTAAGCGTTGTCCGCACCTCCAGAAACGCCATAGAACGGAAACATGACTGAGAAGGCTCGACACGTGTAATCCCGTATCGGGGTAAGAACGTCCTCCCTCCTGGTGAAGAAGGGGTCTTCATCGACATCACACGGCTCCCAGAAAACATTGAACTGCCTGCAAGCCATCGGACGGAGCGGATGTATAGAACAGGACCTGTTTATGAGAAATGGACAGGGGGCCCCTTCGCGGTGCTCTGAGAGTTGCTTCTTCAGGACTGTCCGCAAAGAGCCGGACATCTTCTCGGTAACAAACCATGAGATTCCAATGATCTCAAGCGGATAAAGGGGGATATCCCTCTGGGCGCGGCAGCAATTGTCGCATCCCTCCCTGCAGGCCAGCTTCGCGTTGAGGGTATCTTGCTCGGCTCTTACTG
>CAZNTS010000218.1:0-5447 GCA_964576045.1 uncultured Nitrospiraceae bacterium
ATCTGTTCTTAAATGTAATTTTTTTGTTGACAAAATGAATTTTTTGATGTATAAATATACGCAAGGAACAAAAATGCTAAAGAGTTTATTCTCTTCATCAATAAGGGCAGATGTTCTCTCGCTGCTGCTGAACAGTCCCGATGAAAAGTTTTATGTGCGAGAAATCGCGAAGCTGCTCAGGAAGAATCCCTCGGGTGTGAAACGTGAACTGGACAACCTCGAGCAAATGGGGATCGTCGTGAGCGAAAAGGTTGCCAATCTCAAATACTTTCAGGCGAACAATGAATCGCCGTTGTTTTCTGAACTTAAGAATCTCATCGCAAAATCCCTTGGATTGCCCGGAGCCATAAAAGCTGTCATCAGGGCATCTGGTGCTAAGGGCGCATTCATCTATGGTCCCTATGCAGAAGGCGAAGATGTGAATACCGTCGATCTATTCATCGTTGGAGCTTCGCCCGATGTGCTGAAGGGATTAAAGGATCTGGAAAAGAAATTCAAACAGAAGATCAACTGCACATTGATGGATGAGGATGAGTACCGGACCAAACGGAAAAAAAAGGATGCAATATTGAGAAGGCTCCTTTCAGGAAAGCGGATTTCGCTTATCGGGAGGATTTAGCTTAAGCTTCCCCGATTATTCGGGGATAGAAAGGGGGTGAAATAATGGCGACAAAGAAGGCAGCAGCAAAGAAACCGGCAAAGAAGACAGCAAAGAAGACCGCAAAGAAGAAATAGGTAAGGTCTGGTGGAACCTAAGGCTGGAGAAGAAATTCTCCAGCCTCTTCTTTTTGCGGTCTTCTTTGCTGTATTACCTAGATATGAAACCCCATTTTCAAGAAAAATTCAAGACAAATCTCTAACTAATGGAAAATAAAGATTTTTTAAAGGTGGAGCTGGGCCTGGGGCTGTTCTACTTCTGATACTATCTCCCAGCACTCAGGGCAGGAGATCAGTTTTTTCATGAACTTAAGGTTCGTCGAATGTCCTGCTTTGTTTGCGAGGACATGACCCCATATAGGAAATCCGACCAGCGCAAAATCTCCTATGGAATCCAGTATCTTATGCCTAACGAATTCATCTTTGAACCTCAAGCCCGAAGAATTCAGCATTCCATCGTCCCCGAGGATTATGGCGTTGCTGGGGGAACCTCCTTTTGCGAAGCCATTTGCCATCATGTGTTGAACGTCCTTGAGGAAACCGAAGGTGCGCGCAGGCGCGATCTCCTTAATAAAGGTTTCTTCATTCAGATCCAGGCTCAAACTTTGCTCCCCTAAAAGAGGATGATTGAAATGAATACTGTAAGTGATTTTTCTGCCTTCATAGGGGAAAATGGCTATTTCTGCATGGCCGTCTTCTAAGATGACGGGCTTTGTGACCCTCATGAAAGGCATTCTCTTACCCTGCTTAGCTATACCTCCCCTGAGGATGATACTCACAAGTTCAGTGGAACTCCCGTCCAGTATGGGTATCTCTGGCCCGTCAACTTCGATAATTAAGTTATCTAGGCCTATACCGGCCAATGCGGCGAGGATATGCTCAACCGTCTTTATTTTGACAGTGCCATTTCCTATGGTTGTGGCGAATGCAGTGTCTGTAACTGCCCCGACATGTGCCCTGATTATGGCTTCCCTGTCAACTCTGTGGAAGATAATTCCCAAGTCACGTGGCGCGGGCTTGAGCTTGACACTTGCAAGCCTTCCCGTATGCAAGCCGATACCATTAAAAGTTACTTCGTCTCTGAGAGTGCGCTGTAAACGCATAGAACTATGAAGAAGCAAAGAGGATGCCAGAAAAAAAACCTTTTAATTAAACTGGTTACTCATATAAATGTTGTTTATATTCTTCATGTGTCCAATTATTGCAACACCGTCTCCTATCCCGAGACCCACGAAAGAGAGTTCGCCGCCGACCATCAGCTCACAAATTCATAAGGAGGGCACTGCGTCAGATGCAAACGCTTCCCGGAACTCCAACATCGGAGAATGCTCTCATCCCTCAGCTGGACATCTGTAAGCCATCTATTATAGCATTATACCGACCCGGCAGGATTTCGGGTGAAAATATCCCGACTTTTCAAAACGTTAAGAAGGTGCAGAAGCAGACCTCATTAAAGGGTGATTATGCACGGAGGAGTTCTATGCAGAGAATAGGTATTATCGCGGGAAGCGGTTTTTATGAGATGGAAGGTGGTGCTGTGAAGGAGCTCAGAAAACTCACCACCCCCTATGGCGAGCCATCGGACGTGTATCGCGTATGCGATCTTTCAGGGCAGGAGGTAGTCTTCTTGTCCCGACACGGAGTTCCTCATCACATCCCCCCGCACCGTATCAATTACTGCGCAAACATATGGGGATTCAGAGAACTGGGGGTCGAACGGATACTTTCAGTGAATGCTGTGGGCGGAATAAGCAGACACCTGAAGCCGGGCGATATCGTTATAGCGGATCAGATTGTCGACATGACCTATGGGAGGGCTTCAACATTCTACAACGAAAACGAAGTGGTGCACATAGATTTTACTGAGCCATTCTGCCCCGAGCTGAGGACAAGTGTCATCACTGCGGGAAAACGGATCAGCACGAAGATCGTTAATTCAGGCACCTATGTGTGCGTAAATGGCCCAAGACTTGAGACGGAGGCAGAGATAAGGGCTTTTTCGACGTTCGGTGCTGATATCGTTGGTATGACTGTGATGCCCGAGGCATGTCTTGCCAGGGAACTGGAACTCTGCTTCGCCTGCATCGCTTTGGTAACAAACTACGCAGCAGGGATTTCAGAGCGAGAACTGACCGCCACTGAAGTCGTAGAAACTATGCAGTTTTCCAGGGAGCGTATCAGGAATCTTATCGGTGAAAGCCTTGTTGAAGTTCCAGGGTCTAGGATATGTAACTGCAAGAATGCACTCAGAGAAGCGAAGATTTAAAGCTCAGGTCAAGCCATGTTTCTCATGCCGACAGGATTTGGCGATAGACGTTTGTACGACCGATCCTGTGCAAGGATGTCGAGAGGCAAACTTATTATATCAAGAAGAGCTGGCGTAAAGTCACCGAGCAAAGTATAAGTGAAAGTCTTTGCATAACTTCTGCATTCATGACAGATGTCTATCCTGCATCCCTGTTCTTCTGTGGTGATGATCTCAAGTCTGTCCGACCTCCTGTTTTGGCAGTGAGGGCACCCTATCCGGTGCCATTTCCAGCGACTTTCACAATAAGAGCAATAGAGAATCCTCCCCTCATCCTGTTTTATGAATGATAGTGATGGGACAGATTTGCACACAGGACATCTCGCCCCTTTCCAAAATTCGCCACGGATGTTGTATGAGTCTCTGATGCGTAGAAAAAAAGGTTTGCTGATAAGGAAAAGGATTATTGAAAGTTCATCTTCATGATAAGGCAGGGAAAAGGCAGGAATTTCATTAATGGGTATTCTGGAAAGATCGATCTGACCAAGTTTCATCGCCTCCTTCAAAGGATTTAGGATGTCCTCAGGCAGATCGAAAACAGACGAAAATGACTTAAAAAGCGGATCAATTAATTCAGGCCTATATGAAACATCTCCTAAAGAAACCACCAAGTCCGAAGTCGACCCGTTAAACTCTATGACCTTTTCATATAGCTTGACGACTTCTTGCAGATGAGGCCTTTCAGCGACGATCTCTTGCAGTGTCACCATTTTATGGCATCTCCGGGTATTTTACTGTTATTTCATCACCGCTCAACGCCTCGAGTAGGAAGGTCTTCAGATACCCTTTTTCTTCCGTAGTTAGGCCCAACGGTTTCAATACTGTATTGCCAGCGCCTCCTCCGGAGTTAAAGAACTCTATAACCTCATCCAAAGTTTTGAGAATGCCGTTATGCATGTAGGGCGCTGTTTTTGATATTTCCCTGAGCGTAGGCGTTCTGAATGCCTTCCAATCCTCTTCCTTATTTGTGATTAGGTATCTGCCAGGATCTTCTGTAAGGTTCCTATAATCCTTATAGTGGTAGACCTTTGCAACAAATCGCATCGTGGCAGTAACCCTTGGGTCATTCATTAGAGTTGGGTTCTCAGGGACACGCAACGCATAGAATCTGTCGTCGGAGAGATTCGCGCCGTAATGGCACTCCGCACAGTTCCCTTTTCCTTCGAATACTTCAAGCCCTTTTATGGCTACCTCGGATAACGCACTCTTATCACCATTGAGGTACTGGTCGAGAGGAGAATTGAGAGAAACGAGGGTTCTCTCGAATGCAGCGATTGCCATTGCGATCCGCTCTCTCGTCACATCGCCGCCGAAAACCTTCCGAAAGGCCTCTGCGTATTCGGGGACTATTCTTATCTGCTCCTCAAGAAAGTCGAGGTTCTTGTTCATCTCGAATGCCGACATGATCGGGAAAAGTGCCTGTTCTTCTAGGGTCCTAGCACGACCGTCATGAAAGAGGTATCTATAGAATGCAACATTGATAAGAGATGGAGAGTTACGCCAGTTTTTTGTTGTGGGATAACTCAGGGATATCTCGAG
The DNA here is from genome assembly GCA_964576045.1 of uncultured Nitrospiraceae bacterium. Taxonomy (GTDB): domain Bacteria; phylum Nitrospirota; class Thermodesulfovibrionia; order Thermodesulfovibrionales; family UBA9159; genus CAZNTS01. The sequence goes on from CAZNTS010000218.1 coordinate 4,502, forward strand.
GCCATCCGCGAACGCCTGTTCGGGGTTATGGCAGGTCGCACAGCTTGTGGTGCCGTCTCCAGAAAGACGACGGTCAAAAAAAAGTTTTTTGCCGAGTTCAATCTTCTCAAGAGTCTGGGGATTACTGCTGGGGATAGGCACTTCCTTCAAAGGCTCCAGCTTGCCTGCATATGAAATAGGAGGAAAAACAAACACGAGGGTAAGAGATAAGAGGATGACGCGTGTGGAAGTATAACTATTTCTTTGCATGTTTCATCTCCTCGTCGATAATATTCTGGAAATACTCATAGGGCCTGTTCCCGACCACTTTTCTTCCGTTAATAAAGAAGGTTGGCGTATTGTACAGGTCGAGATCGACGGCCAGCTTCTTATCTCTTTCAATTGACGCAGCATGTTTCATCGCGTCAAGGGATTCAGTGAATTTCTTTAAGTCCAAACCTAATTCTTTTGCAAACTGAATCAGGCTGGACCTGTCGAGCTGGGGAGATCTCCTGAGAAGCAGATCATGCATCTCCCAGTACTTACCCTGGTCCCGTGCTGCAAGTGAGGCCTCTGCTGCGATATGAGAATAATCACGATACTTGTATGGATAGTTCTTGATGACGAGCCGGACTTTTCCCTTGTAAGAGCTCATAATCTTCTTGACGGTCGGACCGACCCCGACACAGTGTGGTCACTGAAAATCAAGGAATTCGATAATTGTAACAGGAGCATTTATGGGTCCTTCAATGGGAGAATCGCCGATGGGTACGTTGTATCTCTTTTCCTCAGCTAATGCCGCGGGGGCAAGTAACGCAATCAAAATGACCGAGAGGAGTCGTGCTGCTGATTTTGAGATTAAATTAGAATCACCAATCCTATATTGAAATTTAAACAAACCCTGTCCTCCCCTTTTTCAACCCATGATTGACGGGATACTACTCAAAGTGTTTCAAAAACAGATGGG
>CAZNTS010000219.1:0-5426 GCA_964576045.1 uncultured Nitrospiraceae bacterium
CAAGGAGCTTTTCAATGCGAGACGGTGGACCAGACCGTGTCGAGGATGACGAGCACCGGAGTTTCCGACCTTGGTACAAGAAACGGCGTCACAACTCCCCGTATTGACCTGCTAGCTGCTGTTGGAGGGTCTTCTCCGATATCTTATTCAATATCCGGCACGATTACTGTTTCCGAGACCACCACTCCATTATCGGGCGTGACCGTGTGAATCTGACCTGCGCATTATCTGCAAGTACTACTACAGACAGCTCAGGCCTTATCAGTTCACCGGATTGAACAACTGCTCTTATACCGTGACGCCGAGCAGTTCGTCATACCTCTTCGTACCTTTGAGCAGGAATGTAATGATTAGCGGGGCAAGCGTTCCGAACCAGAACTTTACAGGAATTGCTCATTGAGATAACTGATACAGGCGGGCATACAGAAAAGCCGTAAAGGGTGTTTCCTCTGGAAAAAAACTATATCGTGCAATGCGGCTGAAGGTTGCCAAAAATTAAAGGGGGTGGTTATTCCCGAGGGTCGCGTGCGGGTTGCTGACCCTGCAAGTTCTGTTGCTGCTGTTGCGATCTCATCACAGCCCTAGATGCTCTCGATATTGCCGGTGCAGTTCCTCTTAACTGTTGTGAAGACGCTGCTCCTGGTCCCTGTGCGCTTCCTGCTGCGTGGGGGGTCTGTCCCGCAACAGCGCCACTGGCGGGACCCGCGGTCTCCCTTTTCTTTGCTTTCGATGCGTCAATGACCTTTAATTCCATGCGGTCTTCTCCACTAACCATCAAAACGCTATCGGGATGCACCTCTTTGAGCGTGTATCCAGACAAGGAGCTGCCAATGCGCAATGTCCTCTGTCTCTGTCCTCTCCCAGACGTTGAATAAGGCGCCTTCAGGTCATCAATGAAGGCCATGCTCGTGTCGTTGGTGATGAGGGTCCCATAAAGCACAAATTCAGGTTTCGGCACGGGCTGTTCTTCCTTTTTCTCTGGGGGTATCTTTCTGTCGGGATTGAAAACATTCTGCTCGGCGATAACGGTATAGTCCATGGCTGATGGCGACTGCGCAGCGGCCGGGTTTTCCTCCTTTACCTCAACTGTCTTCTTCGGGATCGGCAGGGTATACCGGACTTTAATGTTCAAAAGCGGGGGAAACACATATGCGGCAAATGCCGTGACTACTACTAACAATGCCACATTCATGACATTTATATTTCTTATGGCTGATTTGATTCGCTCCCCTGTTGCCATGAGTTGGTTCAGTCCTTTTTATATATCATACCTCAGGAAAGGCATTTCCGTCCACTTCCCGGCCAAGATGACTGTTTCGCCACTGGTCATAAAGAGCCTGCAACAAAATGCCGCTGACTGTAATGCATTATATGGAAAGAAAAAAGGCGCTCCCTGTGCTCTTTGCGGCTTGACGTTTTCTACCTTTTATTCCTTCCCTTCGCACCATTCCCTTGCATTCTGGAACATTCTAAGCCAGGGAGATGCCTGAAGGGATTTTTTCCACTCCTCCGGCATCCAGGGCCACTGCCATTTCAGGAAAGTCCTCTCCGGATGCGGCATCATTGCTAAATGTCTTCCGCTGGGCGAACAGAGTGCGGCGATACCCTCCGGAGAGCCGTTGGGGTTAAAGGGATACGCTTCGGTAATCCTTCCCTCGTCATCTACGTACCTCAATGGAGCCATATCCATCTCGATGATTTTCTTCTTTATATTTTCGTCGGGGAAATAGGCCTGTCCCTCACCGTGTGCGACCCATATGCCCAGGGTCGAGCCCTCCATACCCTTAAGGAATAGCGATGGACTTGGTAGGATCTTTACCGCTGTAAAGCGCGACTCAAAGCGCCCTGACCTGTTGCGGATGAACCTGGGCTGGAACCTGTCCTCTACCCCTTGCCAAGGTACCCATCCCAGGAGGGCAGCCAGTTGGCAGCCGTTACACACACCAAGGCTGAAAGTATCCTCTCTACCGTAAAATGTCCGGAACTGGGCGTCCAAACCTTTGTTTAACCTTATACCGCCAGCCCATCCCTTTGCGGAATCCAGGACGTCAGCATAGCTGAACCCCCCCACGAATGCGATACCCCTGAACCTGTCAAGGATTATCTCTCCACTGATAAGATCAGTCATCGACACGTCCCATGTTTCGAATCCAGCGAGATGAAAGGCAGAGGTCATCTCCCTGTCGCCATTGCTCCCCTCTTCCCTGATGATAGCGACCCGCGGTCTCGTCCTCTTCCACGATGCAGCGACCGGTGTTTTCATGGGAGTGAACGAGAGGCTGAAATTAGGGCCTGTTCTTTTGAATATGTTACTTCTTTCTTCTTCAGCGCATACCGGATTTGTCTGGAACTTTTCGAGCTTATAACTAGTTTCTTCCCACACCTGTCTCAACTCTTCCATCTGCTCATCAAGGACCAGAGAGCCATGGCAACATATCTTGACAGTCCTCTCTGGGAGCGTCTCTCCAATGACTTCAAAGGCTACATCAGACTCTCTCAGAACAGTCAAGACCCTTTCTTCGTCTTCATGCGCATACTCCATCACCAACCCTGCCTCTTCAGCAAACAGGACAGAAAGCACGGACGGCTGAACCCCGAGGTCTTCGGAGCTTCGTTTGATGTTCACTTCGATGCCGCAGTTGCCTGAAAAGGCCATTTCGAGAAGCGTCACTATTAGTCCACCATCACTTATGTCATGACCGGACAGGACAACGCCCTCGTCCATAAGCTTCTGGACAGCCAAGAAAATGCGTTTCAACGCCTCCGGGTCTTCAATATCCGGGCATTCATCGCCGACTTGGCCGTATACATGCGCCAGGGAAGAACCGCCCAGACGGTGCCTTCCTCTCCCCATATCAACGTACACGAGCCTGCTCAGACCGGGGCGCTTTAAGTCCGGCGTTATCACCTTTGTCACATCAGGACATGGCGCGTAGGCCGAGATGACCAGCGCCCGTGGCGCCTTCACGATCTCTTTCTGGCCGCCTACCCGGTTAACAACCGCTGCCATTGACAGACTGTCTTTGCCCCCGTCAACGGCGATGCCCAGTTCCAGCATGATTTCTCTCATGGCCACGGCTGCGTCATAAAGGGCCGCACCTTCACCGGGGAGTTTTGCAGGCCACATCCAGTTCCCTGAGCACCGAATGTCTTCTATGCTGCTGATTCTTGCCCATACGATGTTGGTGAGGGCTTCCGCTACCGACATCCTGGCCATGGCGGCAGGATCGATCAGTCCCTTGATGGGTTGCTCCCCGATGGCTATGGCAGCACCGGTCGTCCAGAAATGACTCTGGCTTATCACTGCGACATCAGATACGGTAAGATGCAGAGGGCCAGCGCATTGCTGCCGCGCAATGAGTCCTGTAACCGACCTATCGACCTTGCTGGTGAGAAATCTCTTGGAACCGACAGATAAGAGTCTGAGCACCCTTCCCACGGCATCTTTCGTTGTCACCCTGTCCAACCTCAGAGGCTCAAGAGCGGGCTTTAGCCTTTGTAAGGTGAAAGTCTTCTGCGGCATCTCTCCGAGAACCTTTTTCAGATCGAGGTTCACCGGCGTACTTCCGTTCGTTTCGTCATGGACTACAATATACCCGTCTTCTGTGATCTGGCCGATGATAGCGCAAGGGACTTTTTCCCTCCTGCACAATCTCACGAACATTTCCTCTTTCTCTGGTCTGATGAGGAGTGCGTTGGATTCCTGGTATTCGGCGCCCCAGATTTCTAGTATGGAGAGGGTATGGTCCCCCAGTGGAATTTGTCGTATCTCTATCTTTCCTCCGGCAGGATAGACTAGCTCCTTGATGACGTTGCAGTTTCCTCCCGCACCCTGGTCGTGAATGCTTACGATCGGGTTGTCGTCTCCCAGTTCAACGCAGGCACGGATCACCCTGTTCATCTTCTGCTCCATCTCCGCATCACCGCGCTGTACAGCATTGAAATCGAGTTCCTCCACGTTCTCTCCCTGGATCATGCTTGAAGCCGCCCCTCCACCTATCCCTATCCTATACGCCGGGCCCCCCACCTTGACCACGAGCATACCTATCTCTGGCGCTCCCTTCTTGACGTGTCTGTGGTCCATCTGCCCTATGCCTCCCGTGAACATTATAGGCTTTATCCATTCCCTCCGCTCCCCGTTGGGAAGCCTCATTCCGAAAGACCTCGTGTAGCCCTGTATAACAGGCTCTCCAAACTTGTTACCGTAGTCCGAAGCTCCATTACTTGCCTCTATCTCGATCTGGAGGGGAGACGCAAGATTCCCCGGATACTCGAATGAACCGTCTTCCCACGGAAGATCGTAACTTGGAATCAGCAGGTTTCCCACACAGTATGCGGCTGTGCCTGCAATAACAAGTCCGCCCCTTCCAACTGCCTGGACGTCCCTTATTCTGCCGCCTGTTCCGGTTTCCGCACCCGGAAACGGAGCCACCCCGCTTGGGAAATTGTGAGTCTCAGCAGTGAATATGATATGGTAAGTTGTCTCATCTTCCACAAAGAGTGAAGGCCGCCCCGGTATTTCGGGAGTGATCGTTCCGATCCTGTATCCCCTGATAGCGCTTGAATTATCCCCGAAAGCAATGACGCTGTTGTTAGGGTTCCTTATATACGGTTCCTTTATTATCTCCATGAGGGTGTGTGGTGCCTCTTTCCCGTCGATGATGAGCCGTCCTCTAAAGAACCAGTGGCGTGAATGTTCACTGTTCGATTGGCCTAGGTCGAAACATTCAACGTTCGTCGGGTTCCTTTTCAAGTCTTTCGCAAAAAGGTCGCAATAGTAGCTGATGTCCCACTCATCCAGACCCAGTCCCATTTTCCTGTTGATTTCTTCTATGGCTGCTTTGCCCTGTTCAATAATCCTTACTTCATGGACAGGTTCGGTCCGTATCCCTGTTTCGAATGTCTTCAGTCTTTCAGGATAAGGGCATTCGGTCATCCTGTCGTGAACCAATTCCAGGAAACGGGTACTTGAACCTTTGAACCCTGAAACCTTTTCCTCGCAGATCAGCTTGTATCGCCTGGACCGCTCGATCCGTGTTACTTTATATAATCCGCAGGTATGACATATCGAAACTGCATTTGTCGACCAGGCTGTGGTGAAGTTCATACGTGGGCCGACCTCAAAAAGCAATTCGCAGTGTCCACCTTCGTTGAGAGGAGGACGAGAAGAATGGTGAACCAAGAAACTCTCGTCAGAGAAATTTTCAGGCTCGAAGGTCTCTCGCAGAAGCCAGCGCAAAAGTTCCATCTCGCCAACTGTGAGGGCTTCTCCCGCCTCAATATAAAAACAGTATTCAGATTGGATGTCACCTATCCCGGGAGAAACCTCTTTCCTTACAAGCGAGATGAGGCTGTCTTTCTTTGCTCCGGAGAGCATTGGTTTTCTATACGCGTACAGCAAGGGCAAGTTATAATCCTCCCGCGAA
>CAZNTS010000220.1:0-3634 GCA_964576045.1 uncultured Nitrospiraceae bacterium
CGGAGAAGATTCTCGGTACTATACACATCGCGCTGGGAGACAATAGCTCTTTTGGCGGTACTGTTAAGACACCCTTTCACCAGGATTTTGTATTCTTCAGGCCGATGGTAGTGCTTATCAGTAAGAAAGGCGAAAAGACGACTCTTATGAAAGAGGGGAAATTTATAGGGTAGCTGTGGATTTCACATACGCTTGGTGAATTCCGAAACCTTCCGGGAGGATTCAAATGGATAACGTAGTAGTTTTCATAACTGCTTCAGGCGAGGAGGAGGCAGCAAGGATCGCGCATGCCATTTTAGCCGCCCGTCTCGCCGCATGCGTGAACATCGTAAAGGGGATGCGGTCTGTGTACCGCTGGAAGGGGAAAATAGAAGATGAGGCTGAAGTCCTGATGATTGCAAAGACAAGGGGGGCACTCTTTGAACGCCTTTCAGAAAAGGTCAGGGAGCTGCACAGCTATACCGTTCCTGAAGTCATCGCTATTCCGATCATCTCAGGGGCCGAAGGGTATCTTAAATGGCTGAGAGAAGAAACTGATTAGGTCTGTGAAGACAGGTGCTCAATGAGCCTCCATGAGCAGTATTCATATGATCGACCGTCGGGAACGCGTCAAGGACTGCTTGTGGTGCTTATTCTACATTCTCCAGCATATGTCCAAGTTTCTTTTTCTTCGTCCTAAGGTAGATGATATTCTTTTCATGGGGCCTGCTTTCGATGGGCACCCTCTCGACGACCTTTAGCCCGTAGCCTTCGAGCCCCACGATCTTCTTTGGATTGTTGGTCATGAGCCTCATCTTCCGGATACCGAGGTCTACGAGTATCTGGGCTCCAATTCCGTAATCCCTTAAATCGGGCTTGAAGCCGAGTTTGAGGTTCGCCTCAACAGTGTCGAGTCCCTTGTCTTGAAGTTCGTATGCTCTCAGTTTGTTCGCAAGCCCTATGCCTCTCCCTTCCTGCCTCATGTAAAGGATGACTCCTTTCCCCTCGTCATTGATCATTGCCATGGCTTTATGAAGCTGTTCACCGCAGTCGCACCGCTTCGAACTGAAAACATCCCCCGTGAGGCATTCAGAATGAACCCTTACTAGCACTTGATCCTCAGGCCGGATCTCCCCCTTCAGCAGTGCGATATGGAGGTTGCTGTCCATATCGTTAGTGTATGCAATGGCCCTGAACTCACCGAACTCCGTGGGCAGTTTCACGTCAGAGACCCTTCTCACAAAACGTTCTGTCCTTATCCTATAGTGGATGAGGTCTTTTACAGTCACGATCTTCAGGTTGTGCCTCTCTGCGAATGCCACCAGTTCAGGAACCCTCGCCATGGTACCGTCATCACTCATGATTTCGCATATGACACCCGAGGGGTTAAGGCCCGCAAGTCTTGCAAGGTCGACGGAGCCCTCCGTCTGGCCTGCTCTCTGGAGTACCCCACCAGGCTTGGCGCGGAGAGGGAAGATATGTCCGGGTCTTGCAAGATCATCAGGGCCGGTCTTGGGATCTATAGCCGTGAGAATGGTCGTTGCCCTGTCGGCAGCGGAGATGCCAGTGGTGACGCCCTTCTTGGCCTCTACGGATACTGTAAAGGCAGTACCGAACTGGGACGTATTCTCATCCGTCATCATCGGGAGTTGCAATTCATCCACTCGTTGGGGAGTCAACGACAGACATATGAGGCCCCTTCCCTATTTTGCCATGAAATTTATTGCGGATGCGGTGACCTTTTCTGCAGCCATACAGAGGTCGCCTTCGTTCTCCCTGTCTTCGTCATCCACGAGAATGACCATTTTCCCCTTGCCTATGTCTTCTATGGCTTCATCGATAGTATGGAATTTATTTTTTTGCATTGTCACTCCTCCTGAAGATATCCGGCCTCTCTGAGGGACTTCATCAAGGTAGCATCACTGGCCGTTATTGCTGACCCGGTTTTATATCTGAGAAAACGAGCAACGTATTTCCCTATGATATCTGCCTCGAGGTTTACCGTGGCCCCCGCATTCTTGGAGCCGACGGTGGTGACCCGGGCGGTATGCGGTATGATCACTACAGAGAAAGCGTCGCGCCATACGTCAACAACGGTAAGGCTTATCCCGTCAAGAGCTACGGAACCCTTTTCGACAAGTAGTGCTGTTACCGTTTCAGGTGCCTCGATCACAATCTCGAAGGCCTCTCCCGTTCTGGTTTTTGACCTGATCCGTCCCACTGCATCAACATGGCCTGTGACGAAATGGCCGCCAAGCTTTCCATCAGCCCTGAGGGATGGTTCAAGGTTCACTTTCTCTCCTGGCCTGAGCTGACCGAGGGCTGTAGACCGCAGCGTCTCGTCTGACAGGTCAAAGGAGAGCATGGTGCCGCTGCAGCTCACCACCGTGAGACATACGCCGCTGACAGCGATACTGTCCCCGATGGCGGAGTCCATTGAAAGAGAGTGCGCTGAGATGGCGAGGGAGGCGCCCGCATGTTTTCTGTTCATCGAAACAACTTCTCCCAGTTCTACAATAATGCCGGTAAACAAGCTACTCCTCTACGTCAATAGTGAAGTTCAAGGTCTTCTGATAGAGCCCGAGGATATCCACGGTGATAGTCCATGAGGTCTGAACGCGCATAGTATTTGTTTTCTTGGTAATCACAATATCTTCTTCCTCAATCGGTATCTTGTATGTCTGGGCTGACTCGTAAATCTCCTCCTTCACTTTCTGTGCATTCCCTAGGCCGACCCTGGTGATATCAACTACGTCGCTCTTAAAAGCGGAATACCTATACTGCGGCATCGCAAACTGCAGGCCTGCGTAAGCGGCGAACGCTAGAACCGCAACGATCAATAAAGGTTTAATGAACCCGCCTCTATTGCAAAGCCGTCTCATCTTACAAGCTTCCCCATTCTTCTGAGTCTTGGCCAGTGTGTCTTGCTGTCCCATGACCAGTAGATGACAATGGCTTCACCCTTAATGAGGTTGAGATCAACAAACCTCCAGAACCTGCTGTCGTAACTCTGGTCACGGTTATCTCCCATGACGAAGACCGTTCCCTTCGGCACTGTTAAAGGGCCGAAACTGTCACGGCAGTATTCTCTGTTAGGTCCGATATGGATACCCGGTTCATAGCTGCAGTTAGAACCGCCCGGTATGACAGAATCGTCAACGTGTTGGACATACGGCTCCGAGATCTTCTCACCGTTAACGAAAATTGCCTTTTCCCTAGATTCGATTCTGTCGCCTTCTACGCCGACTACTCGCTTTATGAAGTCCCTGCTCTGGTCTTCGGGATATTTGAAGACGATTATATCACCACGTTCGGGTTTCCTGATTGCAAGAATCCTTTTGTCGGCAAAAGGCACCTTTGTTCCATAGATGAATTTATTGACAAGGATATGGTCTCCGATAAGGAGGGTTGGGATCATGGAGCCGGAAGGTATCTTGAACGCTTGGATAAAATACGCCCTGATGAAGAGCGCAAGTATAAGGGCGGTCACTACAGCTTTTGTGTACTCCCAGAAAGCCTCTTTCCTGCCTTTTTTCACCAGATATTCAGGCGCGGAAGCCCCGTCCTTCAGGGCGGGGAGAAAGCGCCTGCTCCTTTCTTAATTCTTTTTTTGTTGTAAAATCCGTTGACGAACATTTCCTGTAAATATGTAGAG